>JAIBDV010000224.1 GCA_024686055.1 Neptuniibacter sp. | reverse complement strand
TCTGCTGATGGCAATCATCATGCTGAACGTCTTTATGCGCTATGCCCTGGACCAGGGCCGAATCGAATTTGAAGAGTTGCAGTGGCACCTCTACGCCGTCGGCTGGCTGCTGGGACTATCCTACTGCTTCGTCGCCGATGACCATGTCCGAGTGGATCTGTTTCACCACCGCTTCAGCCTGCGTACCCAGGCCTGGGTTGAACTGTTCGGCATGCTGTTTTTACTGATCCCGTTCCTCAGCATTGTGCTCTGGTACTCCGTGCCATTTATTGCCTATTCCTGGCAGCTGAGCGAAGTCTCCGGTGACCCCGGCGGACTGCCGTATCGCTGGCTGATCAAATCAGCATTACTGTTTGGCTTTGCGCTGCTGGCGCTGGCCACTGTCTCGCGGCTGAGCCGGGTCATTGCACTGCTGTTTGCACCCCGCCCTCAACCCTCCCCCATCCCTGCGACCGCTTAGGAGCTAGCCATGGAGATCAATGAGATTCTGGCCATCGCCATGTTTGCCAGCTTTATCGGCCTGCTGTTCAGCGGTTTTCCGGTCGCCTGGGTAATGGGCGGCGTGGCGGTGATTTTCGCCGCCCTGGCCATGCTGGCCGACAGCTGGTTCGACGCCTTTATCGGTATCGACTTGAACTATGTCTCGATTGTGGTCCCGCGCATGTGGGATGTGATGACCAACTGGGTGCTGGTCGCCCTGCCCATGTTTGTGTTTATGGGGCTGATGCTGGACCGCTCCGGCGTCGCCGAAGATCTGATGACCAATCTGGCCCGGCTGTTTGGCAAGGTCCGTGGCGGGCTGGCGGTCACGGTGACCTTTGTCGGCCTGCTGCTTGCCGCGTCGACCGGCATTATCGGTGCTTCCGTGGTGCTGCTGTCAGTGCTGGGCATTCCGCTGATGCTGCGTGAAGGCTACAGCAAGGAGCTGGCCTGCGGCACCGTCTGCTCCACCGGCACTCTGGGTATCCTGATCCCCCCCAGCATTATGCTGGTGATGATGGGCGACCGGATCGGCCTCTCCGTGGGTGATCTGTTCCTCGGGGCGCTGTTTCCCGGCCTGTTGCTGGCCGCCCTGTATGTAACCTACATCCTGGTGTTTGGTTTTCTGCGGCCACAGGCCGCGCCAGTACCCGCCGATGCCGAGAAAGTTTCGCTGCGTATTTTGCTGAATGTACTCTGGGCAGTACTGCCCACCGCCGGGCTGATCCTG
Source organism: Neptuniibacter sp. (assembly GCA_024686055.1). GTDB lineage: Bacteria > Pseudomonadota > Gammaproteobacteria > Pseudomonadales > Balneatricaceae > Marinobacterium_C. The sequence goes on along the minus strand of JAIBDV010000224.1, from coordinate 4,438 downwards.
GCGGTACTGGGTTCGATTTTCTTCGGTATCGCCACACCTACCGAAGCCTCCGGGGTCGGCGCGCTGGGTGCCACCATACTGGCGCTGAGCAAAGGCCGGTTATCCATAAAGGTGCTGCGTGAAGTGGGCCGGGAAACCACCAAAAGCACCGCCTTTATTTTTGCCCTGCTGCTCGGTGCCACCGGTTTCTCACTGATCCTGCGTGGGCTCGGCGGCGACGAGCTGATCGAAGGTGCACTGACCGGATTACCGTTTGGCCCCACCGGCATTGTGATCAGCATCCTGGCAGTGACTTTCATTCTCGGCTTCTTCCTCGACTGGATCGAGCTGACGCTGATCGTGCTGCCACTGGTTGCCCCTGTGGTCGCCAGTCTTGGCTTTGATCTGGTGTGGTTCACCGTGCTGTTTGCGGTCTGCCTGCAGACGTCGTTCCTGACTCCACCCGTCGGCTTCGCCCTGTTTTACCTCAAAGGGGTAGCCCCCGAGGGGATCAGTCTCGGCCACATCTACCGGGGAGTCATACCCTTTATCCTGATCCAGTTACTGGGCCTGGTCATTGTTTTCAACTGGCAAGGCATCGTCACCTGGCTGCCCGCAACAGCCTATGCACCCTGAGCTGAAGCACAGTCGCCATGGAATGGTTCAAATTTGATTTTCTGTTATCTCTGTTGATTTTTAAGGTAGGAACACATATGTCTACTCAAATCATATTGCCACGCATCATGCAGGTGGGCGAAGGCGCCAGCCAGGAAATACCTGCTGTGCTGGCCAGCCTGAACTGCAAACGCCCTCTGATTATCACCGACAAGGTCATGGTAGAACTGGGCTACGTCAGCCAGATCGAAGCCACACTGGCCAACCATATGGTGTTCTGTGATGTGTTTGCCGACACGGTTCCCGAACCGACCATTGGCTCAATCATGGCCGGTGTGGAACAGGTCCAGAACGGCGACTACGACTCAATTATCGCGCTGGGCGGTGGTAGCCCGATCGACAGTGCCAAGGCCATTGCCATCCTCGGCAAGCATGGCGGCTCAATGCGCGATTACAAATTCCCGCGTATCGTTAACGAGGCGGGCCTGCCGATTATCGCTATCCCGACCACCGCAGGCACCGGCTCCGAAGCCACCAAGTTCACCATTATCACCGATGAAGCGAACGACGAGAAAATGCTCTGTGTCGGGGTCGGCTTTATGCCAGTCGCTGCACTGGTCGACTACAACCTGACCCTCAGCCTGCCCGCCCGGATCACCGCTGATACCGGTATCGATGCGCTCACCCACGCCATGGAAGCCTACGTCAGCCAGAAAGCCAACGCCTACAGCGACACCCAGGCGCTGGCGGCCATGAGCCTGATCGGCCCGAACCTGCGCAGGACATATAAAGATGGCAAAGACAAAGCGGCGCGCGAAGCGATGATGCTCGGTTCCACCCTGGCCGGTATCGCATTTTCCAACGCCTCGGTGGCACTGGTACACGGTATGAGCCGTCCAATCGGGGCTTTCTTCCATGTCCCCCACGGGCTGTCCAATGCCATGTTACTGCCCAGCGTCACCGCATTCTCGATCAGCGCCGCACCCGAACGCTACGCCGACTGTGCCCGTGCCATGGGCGTCGCCAGCCGCGAAGACAGCACTGACCAGGCCAACCAGAAACTGCTGACCGAGCTACACGCCCTTAACGACGAACTGCAGGTACCCACCCCACTACAGTTCGGCATCGACCGTGAGCAGTTCATGGCACTGACCGACGAGATGGCCACTCAGGCCCTCAATTCAGGATCCCCCAACAACAATCCTCGCATCCCCAGCCAGACAGAGATTGTTGATATGTATAAAGCCCTCTGGAACCAGGAGTAACCCCTATGAAAACCGTTACACACTTGATCAATAACAGCCCGGTCGCACTGCATGGCGACGAACGCGTCGCCCCGATTTACAACCCGGCAACAGGGGAAGTCAGCAAGCATGTCGCCATGGCCAGCGCCGCCACCGTTGATGAAGCAATCAGCGCCGCCGAAGCTGCCTTCCCGGCATGGCGTAACACCCCGCCACAGAAACGTGCCGCCATCATGTTCCGTTTCAAGGAACTGCTGGAACAGAACGCCGACCAGCTGGCCGCCGTGATCGGTGAAGAACACGGCAAGATCGGCCATGATGCCAAAGGTGAACTGCAGCGCGGCATCGAGTGTGTTGAATACGCCTGCTATGCCCCGGAACTGCTCAAGGGTGAGCACAGCAAAAATGTTGGCCCTGCCATCGACTGCTGGAGCGAATTCCAGCCACTGGGGGTGGTTGCCGGTATCACTCCGTTCAACTTCCCGGCCATGGTGCCACTGTGGATGTACCCGATGGCGATCGTCTGCGGTAACACCTTCGTGCTCAAGCCATCCGAGCGTAACCCCTCTTCCGTGATGATGGTGGCCGAGCTGCTGTACGAAGCAGGCCTGCCCGCCGGTGTTCTGAATGTGGTCAACGGTGATAAAGAAGCGGTCGATATTCTGCTGGCCGAACCACGCATCCAGGCTGTCAGCTTCGTTGGCTCCACGCCAATCGCCGAATACATCTACACCACCGCCAGCGCACACGGCAAACGTTGCCAGGCACTGGGCGGGGCAAAAAACCACGCCATCATCATGCCCGATGCCGATATGGATAACGCCGTAAACGTACTGACCGGCGCCGCATTTGGCTCCTCCGGTGAGCGCTGCATGGCAATCTCCGTCGCCGTCACCGTGGGTAACAGCGCCGGCGATCAGCTGGTCAGCAAAATGAAAGAACGCATGAAGGACCTGAAAGTCGGCGCCTGCACCGATAACAGCAATGACTTCGGCCCGGTTATTACCCGTCAGCATATGGAAAAAGTGCAGGGCTACATCGGCAGCGCTGCCGAACAGGGTGCCACCATTGTGGTCGATGGCCGTGATGTTACCGTGCCCGGCCATGAGAATGGCTTCTTCGTTGGCGGTACCCTGATCGATCAGGTGACAACCGCTATGACCTGCTACCAGGAAGAGATCTTCGGCCCGGTACTGGTAGTGGTGCGGGTTAATTCCATGGAAGAAGCAATGCAGATGATCGATGACCATGAATACGGCAACGGTACCTGTATCTTCACCCGTGATGGCGAAGCGGCCCGCTACTTCAGCGATAACATTAAAGTCGGCATGGTCGGCATCAACGTACCGCTGCCAGTACCGGTGGCCTACCACAGCTTCGGTGGCTGGAAACGCTCGCTGTTTGGTGACCTGCACGCCTATGGCCCGGACGCTGTCCGCTTCTACACCAAACGTAAAACCATCACCCAGCGCTGGCCGTCCAGCGGTGTCCGTGAAGGAGCCGACTTCTCCTTCCCGGCCTGATAGCTGACCAATAAAAAGCCCCACGCTGTCACCAGCGCGGGGCTTTTTTGTCTGTAACTGGGCGCTTATTCGCCGCTATCAATCACCGGCGAGTTCACCAGATCACTGATATCCGCCGCCGCCTGGCGCAGCTGCGGCTCAAACGCTTTCAGCTCATCCAGACTTTTGCGCACCACCGGTACATGGGTATACAGGCTGGCAATAAACTGGCCTTCAGCATTTTTAATCGGCACCGAACAGCCCACCATGCCATCCATGTACTCTTCGTTATCAATGCCCATCTCATTGGCCCGAATCGCCAGCAGCGACTCTTCCAGCGATTCCGGATCGGTCAGCGTCGAGCGGGACATCTTGTCCAGTGGCAGATTATGAATCACCCGATGGCGCATATTTTTCGCCAGAAAACTCAGATACAGCTTGCCGCTGGAGGTACACCACAACGGCACCCGGCTACCGGTTTTCAGATTGAACTGTAATGGCCAGCTGGACTCGACACGATCGTAATAGATCATTTCTGTTCCATCGGGAATCGCAATACCACAGGCCTCATCCAGCTGCCGCCCCAAGCGCTGTAGAATCGCCTGGCGCTGAATCTGAAAACGGCTGCTGTGCAAGACCCCCAACGCAACCCTGTACATACGCCGGCCAGGCACAATCTTGCCACGCATATTGGTCTGCACATAGCCGTCGTCCTCCAGTTGCTGGATCAGCCGATGCAGACTGGCCTTGGGAATCCCCAGTAGAAACGAAAGATCGGCCGGTGACATGGGCTGCTCTAAGGAGGATACAGCTTCCACAATCTCCATCACACGGGTCACAGATGGTCCCCGTCCTGCACGTTGCGATGTCATTTATTCATAACCTTTTAATGGAACCTGAAGTTCTATTATGAAGCTTTGATAGGTAATTCTCAAACACGACAAACCGGGGATTACGACAGACCAGACGCGCGCGGATCGCGCTGCTACAGGGCGTAGCAGGCCACTACCGCAGGAGCCCGCGGGCTGGCGATCTGCTGTTCTGTTTTTTCCGCACAACGAAAAAACCCCGAGGCAATTAAGCACTCGGGGTCTTTCG
>JAIBDV010000115.1 GCA_024686055.1 Neptuniibacter sp. | reverse complement strand
GAAATTCCAATACTAAAAAAGATAAAGAGTCTGACAACGAAAGTGCTGATAAGAGCCAGGGAATGGATCGTATTCGCAAAGCATTAGGCACAATGGGCTTTAGGCCAGACGAAGTGGAGGCCTACATTCAAGCGATGAAAATGCCGGATCTGAAGGGGTCTGATAATGAGATTGAACTCGATCAGACACTGCACCAGGAAGAGCTAGAGGCGCAGCAACGACAGCAGCAAATCGATAGCCAACTCACGACACCTCAGCAAAACGCAAGCTCACGACCAGCCAACGACTACTCTACAGCCAATCAGACTTCAGGGGATCTGGCTGGTCAATTGTTGAACCGAATATCGGAGTTCAAACCAGACCAGGACAGCCTGAATTCATTTCGTGAAGAGGTTCTGACGATAAGGCGACTACTGAGCTGATGCTCAGACGATAAAGCACAGCAGAATCCTGCTGTGCTTTACATGTAACTTAAAGCAGGCCAGCCGTCATCAGTGCTGCTTTAACATTGGCTTTGCCTTCAACAGACATCTCAACGATTGGCAGACGCGCAGTCTCTTCACACAGACCTAGCAGCGATGCCGCATATTTCACGCCACATGGGCTCGGCTCGGCAAACAGCGCTTTATGCAGCGGAGCCAGGCGATCCTGAATAGCCAGCGCAGCGGCGAAATCACCCGCCTGGCAGGCCTCATGCATCTGTGAGCACAGGGCAGGGGCAACGTTTGCCGTCACTGAAATACAGCCATTACCACCATTACAGTTATACGCCATGGCGGTCATATCTTCACCAGACAGGTAGCTGAAGTCACCTTCGATCACCATCCGCTCCATGCTGATCCGTGACAGATCACCGGTTGCATCTTTAACGCCGACAACGCGTGGCAGCTCGGCCAGCCGGGCCATGGTTTCAGGCAGCACATCCACAATTGCCCGCGGTGGGATGTTGTAGATCACCACCGGAATATCGATCGCATCGTGGATCATTTTGAACTGCTGATACAGGCCTTCCTGATTAGGACGGTTGTAGTAACCGGCCACACTCAAGACTGCATCGGCACCGGCCGCCTGGGCATGACGGGAGTATTCAACGGCTTCCAGCGGATTGTTGGAGCCCGCACCGGCAATAACTGGCACACGACCTGCTGCCTCTTCGACAACGATCTCAATCGCCCGTTTATGTTCCGCTTCGGTCAACGTTGGTGACTCACCGGTGGTGCCGACAGGCACCAGACCATGGGTACCGCTTTCGATCTGCCAGTTCACCATCTTGCGCAGGGCAGCTTCATCAACAGTGCCATCACGAAAGGGGGTAATCAGTGCTACAAAAGAACCGCGAAACATGGGAAAACTCCTTAAATACTCAATAAAAAACCCGATGGCAGAGGCTGCAACCGGGTTCTGTGTAACTGAATCTCTCAGCGGGGCAGACAGCACCGGACGGCAGGGATATTACCCCGTTTATCGCCGTTGTGTTTTCGCTGCTGACGCTGGTCCATGATTCAATCCACCTGATTCGGCATTCGGACCCAGTTGTCCGAAGCAATTAAACTCGATAGAGCGCACTCTACAGAACCAGATTTGTAAACTCAACATCTTTCAGAATTTAATTCCTAAAAAAACACAAATGCCGAATAATATTCTGATTGATGCGAAAAACACTCTCTCGGCTAACCCACCTCATCCAGTACCCGTCGCCGAAAAATACCACCACGCGCCTCTGCCAGCTGCCGACAGGCTTCAACATCTACAACGGGCAAGCCATCTATTGCCGATACATAAACAGCGGGAATCATCTCACTGGCACGATTAATAAAATCCAGCACCGATTGCCAGGCATCCGGCAAGGCAGGGTGGCAGTGGCGCGCGTAGGTTTGCGGGTCCTGCGCATTGAGAGAGACTGACAGCGCATCAATGCACGGCGCCAGCTCAGGGACAATATCACGCTTGTTTACCCGTGACCCCAGCCCATCGGTGTTTACTCGCGTCTTTCCACCACCGGCTTTCACCGCGTACGCGATCTCCAGCAGGGGCGTGAGCCGCAACGTCGGCTCGCCATAACCGCAGAACACCACTTCTTTATAACGGGCTGGGTCACCCATCTGATTAATAATCTGCTCGGCCAGCGGGCGCTCACTCAGGTACAACTCATGGCCTTTGACGTCTGTACAGCCATTGTGTTTAGGACAGAAATCACAACGTAATGTACAACGGTCCGTCAGGTTGATATAGAGCGTCTGATCGATCACGTAGATCAGCTGGTCAGGTTCAGTATGTACTGGACGGCGACTCAGATTAGGGCGAACAGGTTTAACAGAAACAGGGGAGGGAGAGGTGCTGGACACTGTACTACTTCCGATCAAAAACAGATCGCAGGACTGTAACAGTGTCCATCACGCGGGGAGTTGATACCGGTCAGGCATTACTGCCGGTTATTCACCTCCTGACTGAGTTGCTGGCTAAGATCACCCAGCAGACTGCGCAGGGTTTTCACCATCTCGCCATAGCCAGGCTGATTCAGCGGTTTGCGTAGCAAAAAACGTTGGGAAGCAACTACAACGTCACTGTCTGGTTTATCCAGCCGCCAGAAGCCACTGATAATCGCTTCACCGGACTCTGTGCCATGAAACTGATCCACATGCAGTCGCAAACGCAGATCCCACAACCGGCTGCTACTTTCCTGAGCATTATCAATGCGAACCTCTTTGAGCAGTCCGCTCAGATCAGTTTGCAGCGTGCGGGCAATAGCATGTTCCGGCTTTTCTGCCCAGCGGTGATGGCGGGCAATACGCAGCTGATTCTCGCTACTGAGCAGCGCCAGCCCTTCGGTATTGATGTAATCTGCCACGGTCACCGGGGCGATCCCTAATACCGTACGGCTGTTACCGGCGCTGACCGGGCGCGGTTCACTGTCACTACTACTGAGCAGATAATACTTAACCTCGGGCGTCGGTGGTGTCGCGCAACCGGTCAGCAGTGCGGCGGCTAACATCCACCCGGCAAAGATACGTTTTCTCATTGGCCCGCTCCTGGCTGCAGATCCGGTTGAGCCGATTTATCAAAAATCAGCGCACTAGGTTTATCGTTCAAGGTATCAAGTACCGGTTCCAGTTTATTGAGTACGTCGCGTAACGACTGCACCGCATTTTTCAGCTCATGGTAGAGCGGGCTGTCTGGCGACAGACCCTGGGCCGCTTCTCGAATTTCGGCCAGAGTACTGACGATCCCTGGCGCTACTTTCTGAACATCTTCACTGGCCGCCAGTTTATTTACCGTTTTCAGTGTTGCTTCCAGCTGGCGCAAGGTGTTCTGTGCCTCAACAAATGTCTGGTCCGCATTCATCAGCACCGGTTCAATCGGTAGCGCCTGAATTTTATCCAGTACCGCCACAACTCGCTGCTCAATTCGCTCGAGGCCACCGGAAACCACCGGGATTACCTGAATACCGTCAGTTTCGGTAAGCAGGGCTTTAGGCGCATCCGGGTAGATATCCAGATCAACATACAGCGCACCGGTCAGCAGGTTGCCCAGCTTGAGGCTGGCACGCATCCCTTCGCGGATCCAGCGGGTCAGTTGCTGCTGAATAGAGGCCACATCAAACTGACCCAGCCGGCCTGGTTCCAGCCGAATCAGTACGGGGATCTGGCCGCTGTAGTCTTCCATCATCCCCATATGCCGCTCAGACAGCCCCACCACCGTACCAATACGGATGCCACGAAACTCCACCGGCGCACCAGGTTTCAAACCACGGATAGACTGCTCGAACTGCAACAGATATTCCGTATATAAACGAAAATGCTGTTCGGTAATCGCCGCTTCGTTAGCATAGAGCTGGTAGCTGTCGCCATCTTTGGCAGACTCTCCTTCAGGCCAGCCCTCAGGCACATCAAAAGCAATCCCCCCAGTCAGCAAGGTATCCAGCGAGCCGGTACGGATTTTCACCCCTTCAGTGGAGGTGGTAATATCAATGCCGCTGATATTCCAGAACCGCGAGCCAGTACTTACCAGCTCATCAAAAGGTGCTCGCACAAACAGCTCGTAATGGATCACCCCCTGAGCAGCATCAAAGGTAGCCTGTTCAATCCGACCTACATTGTGGCCATGGTAGGTGACAGAATCACCCACACTGAGGGAGTGGCCGGTTTTACTGAAAATGGTCAGACGAATCCCCGGCGTGCCTGGCGGCGTAACCGGTGGTTGTTCCAGCCCTGCATATCTGCGTTTACCTTTGTCACCTTCACCTGGGCGCAGCTCTATATAAGCCCCCGATACCAGAGTCTCCAGTCCGGTAATCCCGGCCGTATCGACACGCGGCCGCACGACCCAGAACAGCGTGTTCTCACGCAGCAGGTGTGCTGCTGCTGGATCGATTCGTGCCTTGACCAGCACGCCATCCAGATTACGGTTAAGCGACACCGACTCTACCCGGCCCACTTTGACATTGCGGGCCCGCAGCGCGGTTTTTCCGGCTTCAATACCGTCAGCAGTCTGGAAGGTGAGGGTGACCAGCGGACCCTGGTTCTGCCAATGCTGATAAACCATCCAGCCACCAATCAGTACTGCAACCAGCGGAATCAGCCAGATAATTGAAAACGAGCGGCCGGCTGAAACAGTCGCATCAGGTGGGGTCATCGGGGTACTCCTGTGAAGAATCCGGCGGCAGCTTATCCCAGATAAGCCGGGGATCAAAGCTGTGGGCAGCCAGCATGGTGAAGATTACCACCCCGGCAAAGGCGAGCGCTGCACTGCCTGGATAAATACTCATAAGCTGGCCCAGCTGAATCAGCGCCACCAGAATAGCAACAACGAACACATCCACCATCGACCAGCGGCCTACCAGCTCGGTCAGCCGGTAGGTCAGGGTGCGTTGCCGCGGCCAGCGACGGTGGCGGCCTGACACACTTAATGCCAGCCACATTAGCGCCAGCATCTTACCCATCGGCACCACCACACTGGCGATAAAGATCACTAGCGCAATCGGATAAGACCCCATATCCCAGAGCAGCAGAACACCGCCCACAATGGTACTTAGCTCCTCCTGGCCCAACAGCTGGGTTTTCATAATGGGCTGCAGGTTGGCGGGGATATAAAGCAGTATGGCCGTAATCAGATACGCCCATGTACGCTGCAGGCTGTGAGGTTTACGTAGCGCAAGGCGAGTATGGCAGCGCTGACAATGACCCTGCGTTTCAGGTGCAAGCAGACCACAGTGATGACAACACTGCAGCCCCAGCGATGCAGCAGATCCGGTAGAATAGTTACTCATGGTCACCACCGGCCAGCTGATGCCAGAGGTAATGTTTATCCAGGCTGGCAAGCGCCGCTGTCATCGTCAGGGTAAACAGGATGAAAGCCCAGAACGACAGCCCCAAGACTATATCAGCCATCGCGCTAATCTTTATCAGGCTGACCAGCACACCAATCAGGAACACTTCCACCATGCACCAGGGTTCGATCGCGAACAGTCCGTGGATTAACTGCTTCGTCCAGTGGCTGTGCTCATCCAGTGCCAGCTGCACCAGCACTACGACCAGCAGCAATAGCAGCACCCCAGGCAAAATCAGAATAAATAGCATCAGTAACAGGGCCAGCGGCAGAAAATTTAGCTCGATCAACGCACTGGCGCTTTGCAGCAACGTCATCTGCTGCACCTGCCCCTGCGCTTCGAACGCCAAAAATGGAAACTGTAGTGAGAGCACAAGGAACAGCAGGGCGCTGGCGGCAAACGCAAGGCTACGGGCATGACCATGGCGAATCTGATGCGAGAGCAAGTGACCGCAGCGTGGGCAATGGGCTTTTTCACCCGCCAGTAAGGTGGGTAGCCGAACCAGCAGATCACAGCTGTGGCAGGCAGTATGGTCATTCATCAATGCAACATTCATACGATGGCATTTTAGCTGGACATAGCCAGTACTTCAGCTGAATTCTCACGACAGGCAAACAATCGATGGTATTTAGCCGATATGACGCAGATCAACACAATGACTGACCTATAACACCACAGCAGCCCAGGCAGGAAAAAAATTGATAATCAATGTTAGAATGGTTCGCAACTACAAATAGCTTATAGTCTTAAACAGGTGAGTTTCATTGTGTTGAAAAAACTGTCAGGCGCCGCACTGGTAATGTCCGTGCTGGCGGGATGTACCACACATTCAGATGACCAGATCCAGACAAATCCGCAGAGTATCGCTGAACTGAACCAGGCTAAACAGAAGCTGGGGCAGCAATTGTATTTTGACCCGAACCTTTCCCATAACCGAAGCCAGGCGTGCTCAACCTGCCATAACCCGCAGGCTGGCTATGTTGATAGCCGTGACAATGGCGTCGGGGCTGCCGTATCACTGGGGGATAACGGCCACTCGTTGGGCGACCGTACAGCGCCCACTGCTGCCTACGCCATGTTCAGCCCGCCATTCCATCAGAATAAAGCGGGGAAATGGGTTGGCGGACAGTTCTGGGATGGCCGCGCCAGCACCCTGGCTGACCAGGCGGCAGGCCCGCCGACCAACCCGACTGAGATGGGGATGGGCTCTAAAGCACTCACCGTTGAGCGGATCAAAGAGAACCTGGCTTACCAGATACAGTTTGAGAGCATCTATGGAAATGGCATTCTCAACTCAGCTGACCAGGCCTACACCGCAATGGCAGACAGTATCGGCGAGTATGAAAAAACCGCCGACTTTGCTCCCTTCGACTCGAAGTACGACCGCTTTTTACGTGGCGATTACTCTCTGACGAAAGAAGAAGAGCTAGGGCGCACCCTGTTTTTCTCCCAGCAGTTCACTAACTGCAACCAGTGCCATCAGCTGAAAACACGGCCCGGTGCTGATGGGGAAACCTTCAGCAACTACCAGTTCCATAACATTGGTACGCCCGCTAATACAGCGTTACGCAAGGTCAATGGCGTCGCGGCAGACTTTGTCGATGCAGGGCTACTGAACAATCCACAGGTCACTGATGAAAAAGAGAAGGGCAAATATAAGGTGCCAACGCTGCGCAACGTCGCTGTAACAGGCCCTTATATGCATAACGGCGTCTTTGCCGACCTGCGCACCGTGGTACTGTTTTATGACAAGTACAACAGCCGGGCACTACGGCGCAAAACAAATCCGGAAACCGGTCAGCCATGGCAGCAGCCCGAAGTGGCTAGCACAGTGTCCATGAAGGAACTGGAACATGGCCCGGCACTGGATGACCGTCGCGTAGACGCGCTGGTTGCCTTTATGAAGACCCTGACCGACAAACGCTACGAAGCCTTGCTGGAAAGGTAACCTCAGTTCCACAAGGGGTGCCAGCTAATGCTGAGCACTCCTAAAAAATCAAACAGGTATTTTAAACAATAAATTAACTCTTACAACGAACAACACTCTGATATTCATGAGTAGAGAAGGATGAATATCCTGTTTGCTTCATGCTACTCATTAAAAAGGATAAACATTCAAAACTGTACCTTAAAGTGTAGAAATAGTGGGCATTAAGATGCCAGATCAACAAATAGCTATTGACCTTTCATTCCTCCTTCAAAATAATACGTCATACAATTATTATCAAAATACCTGCTAGCGAGGCAGCACAAAAGTAGTGCATGCCCCTGACTAACACTGCATCAACGGCAGTGATTAATGCATGGCCAGTCTTAATTGCTCTGGCATCCAGTCAGCTGAATCAACGTTTGTATAAAACAAGGAGTCGTTGTGCTCATCCTTACACGAAACATAGGACAAGCCATTCGCATCGGTGATGATATCGAGGTTCGCGTACTTAGTTTTAACGGTTCTCAAATCAGCATTGGTGTAAATGCCCCGAAAGAAGTAAATATTCATAGGGAAGAGATTTACTTACGCATTCAGGAAAAAGCAGGCAACAAAACACAAGAAGTCTGAAAGAAAAAACACCCTTCCTGAGCCAGAAGCCATAAAGGAATGCACAAATAAAACAAAACAAAGGCAGCAAAAGCTGCCTTTGTCTGTTTTAAATTTCAGAGTTACAGACCGCAATAACTGTTTATAGACTTAACATCTTTGACGGTGATCACAGCCTTTTCCCTGATTACGAACTCGCTCAGACCTATGGGAGAGTCATCTCCCCAGTCGTAAGTGTAACCAAGGCGCGTCCACGGGTAGCCATTGTTGCCATAGCTGCTGGATTTCAGGTTATTAATCCAGTCTTTATGCGATTGACTGACTGTCATGCCTGTCGCCACTGGGAAATCCAGCTCTGCTTCATGGTCAGTAATCGCCGGGTCAGGCGAAGGGCGGAACAGATCTCCTGCCTG
>JAIBDV010000105.1 GCA_024686055.1 Neptuniibacter sp. | reverse complement strand
TATTTGTCCTGCAACCCCAGCGTCACAGCATGCACCCCGCCTTTGGGGCCGACGTCTTCACCGAACACCACCATGCGGTCATTGCTGGCCAGCTCGCTGTCCAGGGTACGACGAATCGCCGTGACCATATTAATTCGCTGACCTTCCGGCTGTGACTGATCAGAGCCCTGATCAAACACAATGCCCTTCGCCGCCAGACCACCCTGCAGCGGTCGTTCCAGCGCACCGCTGGCATCGCGCTCGGCGAAGACATGACGGGTAATATTTTCCGCTGACGGTTCAGGCCGGGCACGGGCCGCATCCAGCGCTGTCGCTACATCCGCCTGCGCTGTCACCGTAATCTGATCCCACTGTGCCGCCGAAATCATCGCGGGCACCATAAAGGCTTTCAGTTTTGGCAGCGGGTCACGGGCGTTCTCAGCATCAACCGTGGCGTCGCCTTTGTAGCCCTGAGTATCCTGAGCAGAGTGACCACACAAACGCGGCACCTGCAGACGAATCAGGGTCGGTTCACCGCCGCGGACACAGGCCACTGCCTCGCTGATCAGCTGCGCCGTTTCGGCAGGCTCAGTACCATCACCGTCAAAGATTTTCAGGTTTTTGAACGAGGCCAGGTTGGCCGCAATGTTCTGGCCCGGCGTCTGGTAATCGGAGGTGGTGGAGATACCGTAGCCGTTGTCCTCGATATAGAACAGCATCGGCAGTTTCTGGGTGGTAGCGATGGTCAGGGATGACCAGAAACCGTTGGTCGAGCAGGAGGCTTCGCCGCCATGGGCCACGCCGATAGAACCGTCGTAACTGTTATCTTTCAGGGTTTCAGCATGGTAACGGATCGCCTGCGCCCAGCCCGCAATCGGCGTGTATTGTGCGCCAACACCGCCGCTCATCGGCAGGCCACAGGGGCCGTCCAGATTGGGCATATTGTGTACCACGCCAATATCGCGACCATCACTGTAACCACCCGCCCGCATCAGCGGGCCACCCAGCGCATCTTCCAGCGACAGACCAATGCCCAGCATCAGCGGCCGGGAGCGATAATAACCACTGACCGCATCGCGTTTGTGGTCCAGCAGCTGGGCCAGAATGATCTGGCTCAGATCATGACCACGGGCCGAGAACTGGTACAGCACCTCTTTATTAGGCACCAGGGTGCCCTCTTCCAGATCATCCAGCGCACGGGATACCTGAATCTGATAGGCGACTTTGTTCCAGTCGATGGCAGTGACAGCATCTGTCGGCGAGGCGATAACAGCAAGGTTGCTCTTTGGCATGGGCGTCTCCAGTCCGTTCCTTCGGCGACACCACAGCATAGAACGGTCCAGGCGGTGTATCGGCGGTCACGGTTATTATCATTATTAAGGGGTGGCCAGGCCCCGGCGGGTAAGATCGCGCCGGGCTAAATTGTTAAATTCAGTATAGGTGGGAGAGGGAGAAATGTGCTTTCGTTTCTTATCGCCATTTCGCACAAAAACGAAAGGAATTATCAATATTTATGATTATATGAAATATAAAAAACAACAACCTGACGTTTGGTACAGTTTATTTATCAAGATACCAGCAGAAATAGCACCACTGTAACGGGGGCAGTAAACAGCAGGCAAAAAAAACCGGCCATCCCAATACAGGAAGCCGGTCAAGTCGACGTCAGGCCCGGACGACACCGGGCCTGTATTACTCCAGAGTAATTCGGTAACGCACTATGTCACAGCCGCTCAGCGGTTCAGTGCCTCGCGACGCTGACGGCGCTGCTGACAGGCCGCACCAAAGGCCCGGAAAATTGCCAGATAGAACGGATGACGGTCCAGCTGCCACTCGGGGTGCCACTGGGCCGCCAGTACAAAGCTGTTATTGCTGGCCAGCGAGAAGGCTTCCACCAGCCCATCAGGAGCCGTGGCTTCAACACGCAGGCTGTCGGCCAGCCGGTCGACACCCTGGCCATGCAGCGAGTTCACCCCCTGCTCCAGTTCACCGTCCATCAGCTGCGCCAGCAGCCCCTCCGGGTTCAGGCTGACCGGGTGAGCAACGGCATACTGTTCTTCAATGGTCAGGCCTTTCTTCTCGCGGTGTTCCATCATGCCGGGCACCGTCCATACCTGCTGATGCAGGGAACCACCCAGCGCCACATTGATCTCCTGGAAACCACGGCAGATGCCCAGCACGGGAATCTGTTGCTCAATGGCGGCCCGGATCAGCGCCAGCGTGGTGGCATCACGTTTCGGGTCCCGGTTGTCATCTGCCACTGCCGGCTCAGCGCCGTAATGGTGCGGCTCGACATTGGAGTAGCTGCCGGTCAGCAGCAGGCCATCCAGCCCCGGCAGAAACTGCAGCGTCTGTTCGCCCAGCGCGGGAATCAGCAGCGGCGCAACACCCGCCCCCTGTACGGCAGCATTAATGTACTTCTCCCCCACCGCCTGGGAGGGATGAATACCCACCTGCTGGCTACAGGCAGGCATACCCACCAGTGGAAGAACGTCCGGCGAACCGCTCTGATGCTTCATAACAACCTCAAACGATCTGTTTTTTAATCAGCCTGATAGGCGAGGCAAAACAAACTATCCAGGCGCGCGAACAAAGGCAATCATTTTTTTGATCATCAATCCCAATTAACAACATAAATAGATAAAAATAACTGCTTAAACAGATCAGTGATCACATTTTTTATCATTACAGATTGACGACAAGGGGGCCTGACGCATAGGATTTATAAAAAACATTAACGATATTTTGATCACTGAGCTGTTTTTTGCTGATTTCAGCACTGCCCTGATCACTATTTTGAAGAGACCAGCGCATGTCGTCACATAGCCCACGCCTTGAAGCCGATACCTTTTTAGCCAGCCACCCGGACGTTGAAGCCATCGACCTGCTGTTGCCCGACCTCAACGGTGTGGTGCGCGGCAAACGCATTGAACGTGAAGCCCTGAGCAAAGTGTATAAAGAAGGGGTGGCGATGCCCGCCTCAGTGTTCTCACTGGATATCACTGGTAGCACCATTGAAGAATGCGGGCTGGGGCTGGAGATCGGTGAACCGGACCAGCCCTGCAAACCGGTCGCCAGCAGCCTGACCACCACGCCCTGGCAGAAGCGGCCCATGGCGCAATTGCTGATGAATATGTATGAGAGTGACGGCAGCCCGTTTTTTGCTGACCCACGCCATGTACTGGCACAGCAGCTGGACCGCCTCAAAGCACTGGGGCTGACCCCGGTGGTCGCGGTTGAACTGGAATTCTACCTGCTTGATCAGAATCGTGATCAGCGCGGTAAGCCGCAGCCACCATTGTCGCCGAAAACCGGTAAACGCGAAGGCCATACTCAGGTTTACTCCATTAATGACCTGGATAACTACGCCGACTTCCTGCATGACATCGCTGACTACACCACCGCCCAGGGCATCCCGGCAGACACCGCCGTGGCCGAGAATGCACCAGGCCAGTTCGAGATCAACCTCAAACACCAGGATGATCCACTGGCCGCCTGTGACAACGCCATTTTGCTGAAACGGGTAATCAAAGCCACCGCCGACAAACACGGTATGGAAGCGTCGTTTATGGCCCGGCCCTATGAAAATGAAGCCGGTAACGGCCTGCATGTTCATATCAGCCTGCTCGACAGCGACGGCAACAATGTCTTCGCCCAGAGTGGCCAGCCGTACAGCGATAAACTGCAACATGCGGTGGGTGGCCTGCTGGCAATGATGGCGGACTCCATGGCGCTGTTCTGCCCCAACGTCAATTCCTACCGTCGTCTGCAGCCTGGTTACTACGTCGCAATGGCACCGACCTGGGGTGTGGATAACCGCACCGTGGCCGTACGTATTCCAGCAGGTCCTGACGCGGCCCGTCGTATTGAGCACCGTATTTCCGGTGCTGATGCCAATCCGTATCTGGTGATGGCGGCCCTGCTGGCCGGGATTCATCACGGCCTGACGGCACAGATTACGCCTCCGGCACCGATCGTTGGCAACGCCTTCGCCACCGAACGGGAAAACCTGCCCAACCGCCTGCCCGATACGCTGGATGCACTGCGCAACAGTGCGCTGATCCGTGAGTATTTTGGCAACCGTTTCGTCGAGCTGTTCGCCACCTGTAAAGCGTCCGAGCTGGCCGAGTTTGAACGCCATGTCACCACCCTGGAAACCCAGTGGTTCCTCAGCACTCTGTAATTCGCCCAAGGAGAATAGCTATGCAGACGCGTGAACAGCTTTATATCAATGGCCAATGGTGCGATGCCCATGGCAGCCCTCGGGCCATTACTAACCCCGCCACTGGCGACTTTATTGCCAGCGTTACCGATGCCACTGATCAGGATGTTGATCAGGCCGTAAAGGCAGCACGGGCCGCATTCTATGACTGGTCCTGCACCCCGGCAGCAGTCCGGGCGGACTTTATTGAAAAGATCTGCCAGGGACTGGAAGCGCGCAGTGAAGAACTGGCGCTGACCATCACCCAGGAGATGGGCATGCCATTGCACCTGTCCCGTGGCTGGCAGGTCGCCGGGCCAATCTCCGGCATGCGCAGCTATGTCTCCCGTGCCGCCCATATGGACCAGGTCGAGAACGTCGGCAACTCCGTTGTCAGCCGCGAAGCGGTCGGCGTCTGTGCCTTTATCACGCCGTGGAACGTGCCGCTGCACCAGCTGGTGGGTAAAGTCGCTCCGGCACTGGCCGCAGGCTGCACCATGGTGCTGAAACCGTCCGAGATCAGCCCGCTGCATGCCTACATCTTTGCCGAAGTCGCCGATGAAGTGGGCCTGCCTGCCGGGGTATTTAACCTGGTCAGCGGTGATGGTCTGAATGTCGGCGCGCCACTGTGCAACCACCCGGACGTGGACATGGTGTCCTTCACCGGCTCCACCCGCGCCGGAATCAATATCGCTCAGGCCGCTGCACCGAGTCTGAAACGGGTCTGTCAGGAGCTGGGTGGCAAGTCGCCATTGCTGATCACTGACGATGCCGATCTGGCCGCTGCAGTGGAATTCGGCGTGAAAGATGTGATGGTCAACTCCGGCCAGATCTGCTGCTCGCTGACCCGCATGCTGGTGCCACAGAGCCGCTACGCCGAGGCTGCTGCACTGGCTAAAACAGCCGCCGAAAGCCTGGTGCAGGGTGACCCGATGGATAGCAGCAGCTACCTGGGTCCGATGAGCAGCATGGCGCAGAAAGAACGGGTGCTGGAATTCATTCAGACGGGCCTCAACGAAGGTGCGACCCTGGTCACCGGGGGCACCACCAGCCCGGCCGGTCTGGAACAGGGTGCCTATGTGCAACCCACTGTTTTTGCTGATGTTACCAACCAGATGCAGATCGCCCGCGAAGAGATTTTTGGCCCGGTACTGTGCCTGATCCCGTATGCTGATGAAGCCGACGCTATCGCCATCGCCAATGACACGCCTTACGGCCTTGCCGCTGCGGTGTGGGCCGCTGATATTCCCACCGCTCAGCAACTGGCACGTAAAATTCAGGCAGGTCAGATCAGCCTGAATGGCGGCGGCTTTAACTATGAAGCGCCGTTTGGTGGCTTCAAGCAGTCAGGTAATGGCCGCGAGTGGGGCGACGCCGGTCTGGATGAATACATCGAGCTCAAATCCCTGCAACTGCCCGGCTAACGGACAGCACAGAGACCTTGCCGCACCGTAGTGAAGCGCAATTTTACGGTGCGGATATTCATGCCCAACTCCAATACAAATAAGAAACGTGCATTATGAATACAACGGTACAAACACGAATTTCTACCCCGCCATGGAAGACGGTTGGCGCCTGTACGTTAATCGCCATCGCGTTCGGCTTTATGTCCACCCTGCAACAGGATGATGGCGCTTACGGCATTCTCAGCCTGTTACCTTCGCTGCTGATTGTGGCCACCGCCATCATTACCAAGCGGCCACTGGAATCTATTTTTGCCGGTATTATGGCGGGCCTGTTGCTGCTTAACCCGAACCCGGACGCCGTTTTCACCAGCCTGGGGGATATTGCCACCAGCGTGATGATGAATGAAACCATCGCCTGGATTATCCTGGTCTGCGGCATGATGGGTGGCCTGATCACCATGCTGGAAAAAGGCGGCAGTGTGCTGGCGTTCAGTGGCATGCTGGTCCACCGGCTGAAAAACAAACGTCAGACCCTGATCGGCACCACCGTGCTGGGGCTGGCGGTGTTTATCGATGACTACCTCAACTCGCTGGCCGTGTCAGCGTCGATGAAAAACCTCACCGACCGCTACCGCATCTCCCGTGAGAAGCTGGCTTTTGTGGTCGACTCCACCGCTGCGCCGGTGTGTATTCTGGTGCCTGTTTCCACCTGGGCGGTATACTTTGCTGCGCTGCTGGAAGAGAACAATGCCGCCGCTGAAGGCGCGGGTATGATGCTGTATATCGAGTCGATTCCGTACATGGCCTATGGCTGGGCAGCGTTGATTATCGTCTGGCTGGTGGTCGCCGATATCATCCCGGATATCGGACCGATGAAAAAAGCCGAAGCACGGGCCCAGGCTGGCCAGCCGATTCCCGATGGCTGCGATCAGATTGGCTTTGACGCAAGCGAACTGCCTGAAACCTCGCCGATGCGCGGGCTGATGAACTTCCTGCTGCCGATGGCCGTGCTGGTAGGCGCATCGATGTACTACGACATCGACCTGCTTAAAGGCGCACTGGTCGCCTCAATCTTCACCATGGTGCTGTACTACTGGCAGCGTCTGCTGAGCTTTGGTGAGCTGGTCGAGTCCATGCTGACCGGCTTTAAAGTTATGCTGCAGCCGATCGCCATGGTTGCCGCTGGCTTTATGGTCAAAGAGATCAATGATCAGCTGGGCATGACCCCGTACATCATCGATACCCTTGTCCCTTACCTGTCGAGTGAGCTGCTGCCTGCTGCTGTGTTCGTCGTGATGGCGGCAGTGGTATTCGCCACCGGCTCCAGCTGGGGGGTGTTTGTCATCTCCCTGCCAATCGTGATCCCGCTGGCGCAGAACATGGATGTCTCCATGCCACTGACCATCGGTGCCCTGCTGTCCGCCTCGGCGTTCGGCAGCCACGCCTGCTTCTTCAGTGACTCCACTGTGCTGTCGGCGCAAGGCTCCGGCTGTAGCACCATGGACCACGCCGTCACCCAGATCCCTTACGCCCTGATGGGCGGCGCGCTGGCCTTTGCCAGCCTGCTGATACTGGGCTTCAGCATGGCCTGATCGACAGCCACGACAGTAATACAGCCCCGGCGCAGGCCGGGGCAACAGGGGATCTGATGCAGATCCCCTTTTTAATTAACGGCCCTTGCCAATGCGCAATACTGGCCCGGAATTTCAAGATAAATCAGCCACACAGATGGCTGAAACAGGTAACGAAAACATGTCAGCACCCATTGCCCACACCGGCTCTTACTACGCGGCATCCGCCAACGACAAAAACCAGCGCCCGGCACTGAACGGCGATATCAGCACCGATATCTGTATCATCGGTGCCGGTTTCACCGGCCTGTCCTCCGCCATTCATCTGGCTGAGCAGGGCTTCAAAGTCACCGTTCTGGAAGGCAGCCGGGTTGGCTTCGGTGCCTCCGGCCGTAACGGTGGCCAGATCGTCCACAGCTACAGCCGTGATATCGACTTTATCGAACGCCACTACGGCCAGGACACTGCCACGGCCATGGGCAGCATGGCCTTTGAAGGCGGCCAGGTGATCCGTGGATTTGTCGATAAATACAACATCGACTGTGATCTGAAAAACGGCGGTATCTTTGCCGCCTGTAACCCGGGCCAGCTCAAGGAAATGGAAGGCAAAAAAGCGCTGTGGGAACGCTACGGCCATGAGCAGCTGGAAATGCTGTCTGCCGATGGCATTAAAGACTACGTCGGCTCCGAACGTTACGTCGGCGGCCTGCTGGATAAAAGCGGCGGCCATTTCCACCCACTGAACCTGGTACTGGGTGAAGCTGCGGCGCTGGAATCACTGGGCGGGCAGATCTTCGAAGGCTCCAAAGTCATTGAAGTCAAAGAGGGTGATAAAGCCCGCGTGATCACCGAAAATGGCTCCGTTACCGCTGACTATGTGATCGTGGCCGGTAACGCCTACCTGGGCGATCTGATTCCAAAGCTGGAACAGAAAGCGATCCCCTGTGGCACCCAGGTAATAACGACCGAACCACTGTCCGAAGCGTTGCAAAAAGAGCTGCTGCCTGAAGACAACTGTGTGGAAGACTGTAACTACCTGCTGGATTATTTCCGCCTGTCTGGCGATGGCCGGCTGATCTACGGCGGTGGGGTGACCTACGGTGCCCGCGAACCGGATAAGATCGAACAGAAGATCCGCCCAAACCTGCTGAAGACGTTCCCCCAGCTGAGCAATGTCAGAGTGGACTACGCCTGGACCGGTAACTTCCTGCTGACCCTGATGCGCCTGCCACAGTTTGGCCGTATCGGCAGCAACATCTACTACGCCCAGGGCTACAGCGGTCACGGTGTCGCCAGCTCCAACATGGCGGGCCGGGTGATGGCTGAAGCGATCAAAGGTCAAGCCGAGCGCTTCGATGTGTTTACCCGC
>JAIBDV010000137.1 GCA_024686055.1 Neptuniibacter sp. | reverse complement strand
CTGAGCATGATCAGCAAGCCCGGCCCCAGCGTGGCGAGGAAACAGGCCAGGATGGAGGTATCCGTTACCCAGCCATAGACAATCATGGTCACGCTTGGCGGAATCAGCAGACCCAGCAGTGAAGCGTTAGCAATCAGTGCCGTGGCATATTCACGCGGATAACCCTGCTTCTCCATTTCCGGGATCAGCAGCGGACCAATCGCCGCCACACCGGTCAGACCTGAGCCAGAGATCGCACCAATCAGCGCACAGCTGACAGTCGCAACCACACCCAGTCCACCGCGCAGATGACCAACAAAGATGTTGACGAAATTCAGCAGGCTGGCGGCAATCCCGCTGACACTCATCAGCGTACCAGCCAGTACAAACAACGGGATCGCCAGCAACACCGGGTTACCCAGCTGCTGCATTCCCCATAGCACATTGCCTTTCATCACTACGTCGCCGACGTAGTACATCACCATCAGTCCAGCGCCGAAGCAGTACGGCAGCGGCACACCCAGGGTTAGCAGGATGATCAGAATCAATACGGCGATCAGCGCAACTTCAATCATGCTCCAGGGCCTCCTCGGTAGACAGTTCGCGAATGTGCTGCCACAGCTGGCGAGCGGTAAACAGCATCATCAGTACCAGTCCAACGACCAGTGCGACATCAACGTAGAACGTTGGCAGATAGAGCGTCGGGCTCTCTTTCCAGACTCGCAGGGAGTATTTGGTGAAATCCCAGGCCCAGTACGTCAGCCAGCAGCCGATAATCAGGCTCAAGGCCTCACCAACGATGGCCAGAATATTTTTTTGCCGGTCGGTCTTGATAAAGATTTCCAGCACATTGGCGCGGATATGGGTATTTTCACGGGAGGCGTTAACAGCGCCCATTACGTAGAGCCACAGGGTGGGGTAGAGCAGCGTCTCCTCCAGCCCCATTACCGGAATCTCAAATACGTAGCGGGTCATCACCTGAAAAAACTGGCCACCGGCCACCAGGCAGATCAGCCCGGTAAGCAGGTAATTGATGGTTTTATTCATGACAGGTTACTCGGCTCATAATTTCTTATGCTTATTTAAGAGTGAATATTCGCGATCGAACCCTATAAAATCAATTTGATAATTATGATGGTCATATAGTATTTTCTTATGGACTGGTTTATTCCCGTATAGAATCAGCGAGATAGAGCTGTACATAAATCACCCAACTCGTCAGTGAGCTATTTTCATGAACCTCAGTATTCGCCAGCTCCAGTGTTTTCGCGAAGTTATGCGCAGCGGTTCGATCTCGGAAGCCGCCCGCACCCTGGGACGGACACAGCCCGCGGTCAGCACCATGATTGCCAGCCTGGAAGCGGAGCTGGGGGTGGCCCTGTTCGAGCGCCAGCGCGGACGGCTGATCCGTAAACCCGAAGCACAGTATTTTCTGCAGGAGACTGAACTGATTCTGGAGCGACTGGCCCATTCGGCCAGGGTGATGCAGGAGGTGGGGGATTTACAGCAGGGCCGGTTACGAATCGCCTGTCTGCCAGCGGCATCAAACTATCTGATACCAAAACTGGTGGCTGATTTTGTCAGGGATAAACCGAAGGTGTCGGTGGCATTGATGATGCGTTCATCGTCGACCATTGAGGAGTGGATCAGTTCGCAACAGTTCGATATCGGGCTGGCTGAAACGCCGATGCCTAACCGGGCGCTGGAGCAACAGAATTTCACTCTGAACTGTCTCTGTGCCATGCACAAAGATGACCCGCTGGCCCGACATGCGGTGATTGAGCCGACCCTGCTGAGCGGGCTGCCGCTGGCGACCCTGCAGGAAGATCACCCGACCTGTGTTGCCACCCGGCAGGCGTTCAAACAGCAGCGGGCCGAGTTCAGCCCCCGGTTTGAATTACGCACCTTCCAGCCAGCACTGGAGCTGGTCGAGCAGCAACTGTGCTACACCATCAGTGAGCCGTTCAGCGTGCAAAATTACCAGGCCCTAAAAGGCGAGGGCAGCCAGCTGGTGTTCCGCCCCTTCCGCCCGGCGGTGCCTTTTTCCGTATCAATATTGCAACCCGCCCATCGGCCTGCCTCACTGCTCAGCTCAGCTTTTCGCGCGTTACTGGTGGCAGCCATTACCCAGCTCCAGCATGACGCTGAACAGCCCTGAGGCTCAGCCGGGTTCGAACTGTGGCTCGACAGCCTTCGCGACCAGCGGCTGCGCCGACAGCAGGGTGCGGAAACTGCTGGCTGATACCGGCCGGCTGAACAGAAAACCCTGAATCTGATCGCAGCCCATCTGCTGCAGTATCTGCCGCTGCCCTGACTGTTCCACCCCTTCAGCCACTACGCTCATGCCCAGACTATGCGCCATCTCGATCATCCGCCCCACCAGTGCAACGGTGTCGGCCTCGTGGGGCAGTTTACGGATGAACGAAATATCCAGTTTAAGGGTATCGGCTGGCATCTGGTCGAGGTACGCCAGCGAAGAGTAGCCGGTGCCAAAATCATCGATAGCCAGTTTGATCCCCAGCTGCTTAAGATCAGACAGTAGCGCCAGGTTTTCTTCGATATCTTCCATCAGGAACGTTTCGGTCACTTCCAGCTCAAGGTTACGGGCGGGCATACCGGTCTGGCGCAGAGTATCGCGTACCTGATCCACCAGCCGCTGCTGCTGGCGCAGCTGTCGGCCCGACAGGTTGACCGCAATGGTAAAGTTCGCCATCCCTTCCTGTTGCCAGAATCGACTCTGAGTTACCGCCGCACAGAGCACCCACTCTCCGATTGGGTCGATCAGTCCATTGGACTCTGCTAATGGAATAAAGATCGCCGGTGGGACTCTGCCACGTGAATGATGCTGCCAGCGTAACAACGCCTCCGCCCCCAGAATACGCCCCGTATCTATAGCGACCTTAGGCTGGTATTCAATATGGAGCTGATTGCGCTCTAGTGCCCGATAAAGATCGTTCTGTAATTCCAGCTGATCAGAACTATCGCGCTGCATACTATTGCGGTAGCGGGGGTAGAAATAACGCCCCCGGTTACGTGCATGACGCGCAGCGGTATGGGCGTTTTGCGCCAGCTGTTCCGCCTGGTCACCATCATCCAGCGCCATGGCATAACCACTGTAGAAGCTGACAAAAGTCTCTCTATCAGCAAAGTGAACCGGCTGGTCAAACAAGCCCTGTACCTGCTCTATCAGATGGTGAGCCTGGGAATCGGTGACACTGCCAGCAACGAGCAGGAACTCACCCTCGCTGACCATTATCAGCTGATGACAAACGGGTAGCGCCAGCAGGCGACTGGCCAGAGCACTGAGTAACAAATCCAGGTGACTGTAGCTCAGGGTTTCCTTGAAACTGTCGTAGCGCTCCAGAGTCAGGCAGATCACTACAATCCGCTGCCTGGCATCCAGCTGCTTTTGCAGAACCGCCAGCCCCTGGCAACGATCATACAAACCCGTCAGCCCCAGCGCCCAGCCGTGCACTGTCTCTCGCCGTAGCAACTGAACGGTATAGTGACCGCGGATGCTTTTACGACACTGCACCCCCCAGTCAGCTCCGAACACATCATTAAAAATCAGAGTCTGCTGATCATGATTCAGGAGCTGTTGCAGCTGATCAGGGGACAGTGCTGGCAGTAGTTCAGATAACTGACAGCCAATCGCCTGACTGACCTCGACTTCGCAGAGCTGTGCCGCCAGCGGGGTCAGCTGCACTACCGTACCGGCCTCATCAAGATCAAAAAAATACTCCTGACTACTATTCATTAGCCGGCAAGCGGCCAACTCGCGCTGCAAAGCGGCCCAGTAGCTGAAGGCATCCTCCATATGAGCCAGCAGTTCAGCATTGTCCCAGGGTTTGACCAGAAATTTATACACAACACCGTCATTCAACGCTGCCATGACTGCATTGAGCTCGGCAAATCCACTGAGTATTACCCGTACAGTACCTGGGTATAGCTGCCTGACTTCACGTAGCAATTTATCGCCCGTCATTCTCGGCATTCTGAAATCACTGAGCACAACGTGTACCGATTGCTGAGCCATCAATGCCAAAGCCTCAGAGCCACTCAACGCGGTCAGAATGCGATAACCTGCCGGACGAAACAGACGCTGCAGTGAACGTAGCACTGACAATTCATCATCCACCAGCAACAGTGTTCTGACCATCGCATATCCCTCGCTTATTGGATCAGAGTCAGGAGTAGACTCTATTAGAGTGTAATCTGGCATTGGTCATCAGCAAGTGAGTGGATGTTTTTTTATGTGGGCGTTGATAAATAGAGCCCTCGCTGCCCACCCCCGGCTCTACCGAGTAGAATAATCGCTGGCTTACAGCATATGCCGACGCCACACCAGGTTAGAACAGGACATCTGACCGCTTCTCGTCTATATATAGTCAGGGGCTATCCCTGCCGAGAACTTCGCTACAAGGAGTAACAAGGATGCTTTTCCAAACCCAGGACATCTTCTTTCTGGTGATGTGCAGTTTTCTGGTGATGTTCATGCAGGCAGGTTTCCTGATGCTGGAATCAGGACTGGTACGCGCCAAAAACAGTATTAATGTCGCCGCCAAGAACCTGCTGGATCTTATTCTGGTCTTTTTAGCCTTCTGGGCGCTGGGCTTTGGACTGATGTTCGGCGACAGCGTAAACGGACTCTGGGGCAGTTCACTGTTCCTGGTGGATAAAACGGAAGTGCCGCTGGCCGCTTTTTTCATCCTCCACTCCATGTTCTGCGCTACCGCCACTACCATTATCTCCGGTGCCGTCTCCGAGCGGGCAAAACTGACCGTCTATGCCATGATCGTGTTACTGGTGGCCGTGGCTATCTACCCACTGTTCGGTCACTGGGCCTGGGGCGGGCTGTATATGGACCAGTCCGTCGGCTGGCTGGAGCAGCTGGGCTTTGTTGATTTTGCCGGGGCAGCCACCGTGCATACCCTGGGCGGTACCGTGGCACTGGCCGCAGTGATGGTGCTGGGCCCGCGCAAGGGCCGGTTTGATGGCGATGATGCCGCCTTCAAAGGCCAGAATCTGGTGATCGCCACCGCCGGGGTCATCTTCCTCTGGATCGGCTGGTTCGGCTTTAACGGGGGCGCTCACCTGAAACTGGATAACAGCGTGGTGGGCATTATGCTCAACACCGCCATCAGCGGGGCTGCCGGTGGTGCTATGGCACTGGTATACAGCCATATCAAGTTTAAAATCGTCGATGTACCGCTGGTGGCTAATGGCACCCTGGCCGGATTAGTCTCGGTCACCGCCAGCGCCCATGCTATCGACAGCGGGGCGGCCTTTGTCATCGCCGCAATCGGCACTCTGGTCATGATTGCAGCCCTGCAGCTGCTGGAGCGATTGAAAATAGACGATGCCGTTGGCGCTATTCCCGTTCATCTGGGCGCAGGCATCTGGGGCACTCTGGCCGTCGCGCTGATCGCCAACCCGGCAGAGCTGGGCACCGGCCTGAGCATGGCTCAGCAGCTGGGGGTGCAACTACTGGGGCTGGCTGTCTGTATCAGCTGGGCATTCAGTATTACCTGGTGTTGCCTGACCCTGCTGAACCGTTACTACCCGCTGCGGGTCAGTGAACACCACGAGCATATCGGCCTCAATAAAGCCGAACACAATGCCACGACAGAACTGCATGACCTGATTTTTGAGATGCAGCAGCAGGAAAATAACCGTGATTTCTCCCGTCATGTCCATGTCGAGCCCTTTACCGATATCGGCCAGATCGCCAGCCAGTACAACCGGGTGATCGACAAATTCAACAGTGCCACCGCTGAAATTAACAGTAAACATCAGCAACTGAGTGAAGCCCATTACGAAATAAAACAGACCCATTCCCATCTGCTACAGTCCGAGAAGATGGCTGGACTTGGTCAGGTCGCCGCCGGGGTAGCCCATGAGATCAATAACCCGGTCGGCTTTGTCCTGAGTAATATCCAGACCCTGGAACAGTACATGTCGTTCTTCAAAACCCTGATCCATGAGTACAAAACCCTGGTGGTGGCCAAAAATGATGAGTCTGCCGCCAGCCAGATTCTGGAGCGGATCGATCAGATCTGTCAGCAGGAAGATCTGGATTTTGTGCTGGACGACACCCAGGATCTGATTAACGAGTCAATAGAAGGGGTCAACCGGGTCAAAGATATTGTGCTGAACCTGAAAACCTTCTCTCACCCTGGTGGCGATAAACGCCAGCCTGCCAACCTCAATGACGTGCTGGACTCCACGGTAAAAATCATCTGGAACGAGCTGAAGTACAAAGTCACGCTGGAGAAAAACTATGCCCAGGACCTGCCTGAGCTGATGTGCAGCCCCAGCCAGCTGAGCCAGGTGTTTATGAACCTGATGGTCAATGCGGGCCACGCCATCGAGAAACAGGGGGTTATCAAACTGGCGACCTGCCAGCAGGGTGAGGACCTGATCGTTACCGTCAGTGATGATGGCTGCGGGATTGATGAGCAGCATCTGCAGCAGATCTTCCAGCCGTTTTTCACCACGAAAGAGGCCGGTAAAGGCACCGGACTGGGACTGTCACTGTCGTTTGGCATCATCGAGCAACACGGCGGTCAGATGAGCGCAGCCAGCACCGTTGGCCAGGGCACCACCTTCACCGTGACCCTGCCACTGGCCCACCACACGACCATCAAAAGCACCGACAGCTCCGAAAATACAACCGCCCACCAAGACAGCTGACGCTGGCAGGCGCGCCTGACATATATGACAGGTGCGCCATATACGACATGACACAGCTGTCACCGCACGATCATAAAATCCCGCAAAAGACCTCTTCGAACACAAAAAAACATTTATAATCAACTAGTTATACTTTTTTATGTATTGGCACTCTTGTTGCAATTCAGTCAGGCATAGGCATTAAAGAACTGCGGCCACGATACGAGCCGACTGACGAGGTAACGGATATGACACACGTTGATGAAGAGCAGGGCGTAGAAGTAATCGGTATGTTGCCATCCGCGGTGATGGTTTTACTCGGAATGGCCATCGCAATCCTGCCGGTATTAATGCAGATTGGCCTGATTATCACTGGCTAAATCCTGGCAGGCTCCTCCTTCGCCTGCCGCTGTTTTCCCTGCCCGCCGCGGCTTCGGCCGCGACAACTTTTCGCCTCCTTGCACAGGCGTTCCCGGGACATCACTGATGTCCCGTTTTTTATTCCCGGTGCCGTACACTCCCTCTGCACAGCCGGTCAGGCCTTGGCTTTGGCGATCTCACGCAACCGCTTCACGGCCTTATGGTTCATGCTGCGCTGTGGGAAGCTGCCATCTTCACGCAACGCGCCGGCCTTCACTCCGGTCAGCAGCGCCAGGCACTGATCGACCGTCGCCACTGCATGAACATCAAACTCACCCGCCTCTACCGCCTCAATGACTTCACGCTTGAGCATCAGGTTACGCACATTAGCCTGCGGGATAATGACCCCCTGTTTACCGGTCAGGCCCCGTTGCAGGCAGAGCTGGAAGAAGCCTTCAATCTTCTCGTTAACCCCGCCAATG
>JAIBDV010000116.1 GCA_024686055.1 Neptuniibacter sp. | reverse complement strand
CGCGAACCCTGCATGCCCTGCAGGAAGATAGAGTTGCTCTCCTGCACTTCTACCATGGCAACACGGCCTTCAAACTGCTCAGACTGGTTACGCACAAAGTGCGGCCACAGTTCAGCACCTGGAATCAGCTCGTGCAGGTTGGACAGCATCTGACAACCGTTACACACACCCAGCGCGAAGCTGTCGTCACGGTTGAAGAAGGCTTCAAACTGATCACGGGCGATGCTGTTGAACAGTACGGACTTGGCCCAGCCTTCACCGGCACCCAGTACATCACCGTAAGAGAAGCCACCACAGGCCACCAGGCCTTTGAACTGATCCAGGCTGACACGGCCCGCCAGGATGTCGCTCATGTGGACATCGACCGCAGCGAAGCCTGCGCGGTCAAAGGCTGCGCCCATTTCTACGTGGCCGTTAACGCCCTGCTCACGGATGATGGCCATCTGTGGCCGTGCGCCGGTGCTGATGAACGGTGCCGCAACGTCTTCATTGACGGCGAAGCTCAGCTCAGCACTCAGACCCGGATTAGCGGTATCCAGCAGAGCGTCAAACTCCTGCTGCGCGCATTCGGAGTTATCACGCAGAGACTGCAGCTGGTAGGAGGTTTCTGCCCACCACCGCTGCAGCTGAACACGGCTCTCGTTGTAGACTTCTTCTTCGTCGAAGTGCACATTCAGCGTGTCGTCGTCGTTCAGGGTGCCGATTACCTTGGCAACCTCACCCAGACCGGCAGCGTTCAGCTCGGTCAGAACAGTCTGCAGATCATCACGCTTCACCTGAATCACACCGCCGAGCTCTTCAGCGAACAGTGCAGCGGCCAGCTCGGAGGTATCCGCCGCCAGCATATCCAGGTTGATATCCACACCAGTACGACCGGTAAAGGCCATCTCGGCTACGGTGGTGAACAGGCCGCCATCAGAACGGTCATGGTAGGCCAGCAGCAGGCCCTGTTCGTTCAGCTCCTGCATCGCCTGGAAGAAGGCAACCAGCAGTTCTGGCTGATCAACGTCCGGTACGTCCTGGCCCACCTGGTTGAATACCTGCGCCAGCGCAGACAGACCCAGACGGTTCTGACCGTTACCCAGATCCAGCAGGATCAGGTCGGTTTCACCCTGATCCGTACGCAGCTGTGGTGTCAGCGTTTTGCGCGCATCCAGCACCTGAGCAAAACCGGTAATCACCAGCGACATTGGCGCGGTTACTGACTTGTCTTCGCCGTCATCGTTCCACACGGTACGCATGGACATGGAGTCCTTGCCTACCGGAATGGTGATGCCCAGCTGTGGACACAGCTCCATACCCACTGCTTTCACGGTGTCGTACAGTTTTTCGTCTTCACCCGGATGGCCTGCGGCACACATCCAGTTGGCAGACAGCTTGATGTCGATGATGTCTTTGATTCGGGCACCGGCCAGGTTGGTGACGGTTTCACCGATCGCCATCCGGCCCGAGGCTGGGGAATCAACCAGCGCCAGCGGGGTACGTTCACCCATCGCCATCGCTTCACCTTCGTTGGTGTCGTACGCGGCGGTGGTAACCGCACAGTCAGCAACCGGTACCTGCCATGGGCCAACCATCTGGTCACGGGCAACCATGCCAGTGATTGAACGGTCACCGATGGTGATCAGGAAGGACTTGGAGGCAACCGCTGGCAGTTTCATGACGCGCTCAGCGGCTTCTTCCAGATCGATGCTGCTGGCATCGAAAGCCGGTACTTCGTAGGCTTTACGCTCAACGCTGCGGTGCATCTTCGGCGGCTTGCCGAACAGCACGCTCATGGGCAGATCAACCGGCTTGTTCTGGAAGTGAGTATCACCCAGGGTCAGGTGATGTTCTTCAGTGGCATCACCGACGATGGCATACGGGCAGCGCTCACGGGCACAGATGGCTTCAAAGCGGGCCATATCTTTTGGCTCAACGGCCATAACATAGCGCTCCTGCGCTTCGTTACACCAGATCGCCAGCGGGCTCATGCCCGGCTCATCGTTGTTGATGTTGCGCAGCTCGAAGTTACCGCCACGGCCGCCATCTTTCACCAGTTCAGGGAAAGCGTTGGACAGACCCCCGGCACCCACATCGTGGATAAAAGCAATCGGGTTTTCATCACCCTGCTGCCAGCACTGGTCAATCACTTCCTGACAGCGACGTTCCAGTTCCGGGTTTTCACGCTGCACCGAGGCAAAGTCGAGGTCCGCAGAGGAAGTACCGGACGACATGGACGACGCCGCACCACCACCCAGGCCAATCTGCATCGCCGGGCCACCCAGACAGATCAGCTTGGCGCCGACCGGGATTTCACCTTTATCAACGTGATCGGTGCGGATATTACCGAAACCACCGGCAATCATGATCGGCTTGTGGTAACCACGCATTTCTTCACCGGCTGCGCCGTTAACCTTCTGCTCGAAGGTACGGAAGTAGCCGTTCAGCGCCGGGCGACCAAACTCGTTGTTAAACGCCGCCCCACCAACCGGGCCTTCGATCATGATATCCAGTGCGGATACGATGCGATCAGGCTTGCCGTACTGGCTTTCCCATGGCTGTTCGAAGCCTGGGATGTTCAGATCAGATACGGTAAAACCGGTCAGGCCCGCTTTTGGCTTGGAACCTTTACCGGTAGCGCCTTCGTCACGGATCTCACCACCGGAACCGGTCGCGGCACCCGAATGTGGGGCAATCGCAGTCGGGTGGTTATGGGTTTCAACCTTGATCAGGATGGCAATTTCTTCCTGATTGTAGCTGTACTCTTTGCTGTCCGGTTCAGGGAAGAACCGGCCCGCTGTCGCACCGTTCATCACGGCGGCGTTATCGGAGTACGCTGACAGGATGTTCTCGCCACCCAGCTCGTTGGTATTACGGATCATCGAGAACAGTGATTTGTCCTGCGCTTCGCCGTCAATATCCCAGGAGGCATTGAAGATTTTATGACGACAGTGCTCAGAGTTTGCCTGGGCAAACATCATCAGCTCGATGTCGTTGGGGTTACGCCCCAGCTGCTGGAACGCCTCGACCAGGTAGTCGATCTCATCGTCTGCCAGTGCCAGACCCAGCTCAACGTTGGCTTTAGCCAGTGCTTCACGGCCGCCGGCCAGTACATCAACAGCCGTCAGCGGAGCGGGCGCATCTTCACGGAACAATGCCTGTGCCTGATCTATTGCAGGCAGTACTGCTTCGACCATTCGATCATGCACAATTGCCATGACTTTTTCCTGCGCCGCTTGATCAAGCGGGCTGGATGCCTGAATATAGTACGCCACACCGCGCTCAAGACGCTTAATCGCGTTCAGGCCACAGTTGTGAGCTATATCAGTCGCTTTGGAAGACCAGGGTGAAATCGTGCCCGGACGCGGTACTACCAGCATCAGCTGGCCAGTCGGTTCCTGTACTTCAGCCTTAGGGCCGTAACGCAGGATACGATCAAGCACAGATTGCTGCTCTTCAGTCAGCGGTGCACAGAGGTCTGCAAAGTGCATGAACTCACCGTACAGCGCTGTAACAGCGGGTACTTCAGACTGAATGAGTGACAGTAGCTTGTCGTGACGGAAAGCAGAAAGAGCAGGAGCTCCACGCAGTGCCAGCATTTTCTTAACGAGCCTCTAAAGTGCTGCCGGGGATCGGCAGGAGTTACAGGTGAAAATCAGGCAGGAAATTCTACCTGATGCCCTACCCTGTGACCAGAAATAGACCAGAAAGAGCCAGATATCCAGAGAGTCGCATTCAGAGTTATTGCCCATGTTGTCTACGACACGCCGCCGCCAGGCCGCTTTTTATTTTTTAAGCCTTGTCTTGCTGTTCACGTTGCCGCTGCTTTTGAGCTACAACAGCAAAACCCAGCTGGAAGCGATCCGCGAGAGCGGCACCCTGCGCCTGCTCACTCGCAACAGCCCCAGTAGCTGGTATCAGGATCGAGGCGTCCCGGCTGGCTTCGAGTATGAGCTGAGCAAAGCCTTCGCCAGTTATCTTGGCGTACGGCTGGAAACCATTGTCAAAGATGACATTGGCGAACTGATCACCAGCCTGCGCCACCGTAATGCCCATATGGCCGCATCCATGCTGACCATCACCCCAAAACGCCAGGCTGAATTCGATTTTTCTCCGGCCTATATGCATGCTGCCGCCAGCGTGGTGTATCGAGTCAAAAAAGGGAACAAGGCGCCGAAGCAGGTCGCTGACCTCTACAACAAAAAACTCGTTGCGCTGCCCTTTTCCAGCCATTCCGAGCTGTTAACCCGCTACCAGCTGGCTCACCCCGACCTGCAATGGCAGGAACCGGACAACACTTCCAGTCTGGAGCTGCTGGCAATGGTCTATAGCGGTGAGGTCGACTACAGCATCGCTGACTCCACCCTGTTTGATGCCCAGCGCAGCTATTTCCCGGGCCTGAAGCGCGCCTTCCCGCTGGAACAATCACAGCCGGTGGCCTGGATGCTCAACCGCCATCACGATGGCTCATTAAAAGAAGCACTGGACCGGTTCTTTGCGCGCGAGATAACCCAGCAACTGATTGGCAAACTCAAACGCAAGTATCTGGAGCGCAGTAACCAGCTAAATTACTTTGATACGGTCACCTTCAAGAAAGATCTGAAAACCAAACTGCCGCAGTACAGCCAGCTGTTCCAGATTGCCGAGCAGGAATCCGGCTGGGACTGGAAGTTGCTGGCCTCGGTCGCCTATCAGGAATCCCACTGGAACCCCAAAGCCGTCTCCCCCACCGGGGTGCGCGGCATCATGATGCTGACCCGTATCACCGCCAAAGAAGTGGGTGTAAAAGACCGCCGTAACCCGGTACAAAGCATTATTGGTGGCGCTCGCTACCTGCGCCTGGTCGAGAAAAAAATACCCAAACGGGTGCAGAACCCGGACCGGCTCTGGTTTGCCCTGGCCAGGTATAACGTCGGCTATGGCCACCTGGAAGATGCCCGCATTCTGACCAAACGGGGAGGCAAGAATCCGGATAGCTGGGACGATGTGAAAAAATTCCTGCCGCTACTGACCAAAAAGCAGTATTACAGTACCGTCAAACGTGGCTATGCCCGTGGCTATGAGCCCGTACGGTACGTTGCGAACATCCGCAAATATCTGGAATTGCTGAAATGGGAAGTGCAGGTGGAACAGATGAAGCAACCCGACGAAATACTGAACCCGGCTGAAACCGAAGGTTCCGACAACAGCCAGGCGATCAATCAGGTGCCGGCAACCCTCTAACGGCCATTTCCCTCGGCGCGCTAAAGACTATTGCTGCTGGCGCGCCTGCTCAGCCTCTGCGCGCTGTTGCTGTTTGAGCGCTTTGTGCTGTGCCCGGCGCTGCTTAAAAAAAGCACTGATCTGGGCGCTGCACGCCTCCGCCAGCACCCCGCCTTCATACGCCACCTGGTGATTCATCCAGGGCTGATCAAACACCTGGCCATTGCTGATTGCTGCCCCGGCCTTGGGCTCGGTGGCACCAAACACCACCCGCGCCACCCGCGCATGCACTATCGCCCCGGCACACATGGTGCAAGGTTCTATGGTGACATACAGCGTGGAATCGATCAGCCGGTAGTTTTCAATAGCCTGGGCAGCATTACGCAATGCCAGCATCTCGGCATGGGCGGTGGGGTCATGGCCACTGATCGGCTGATTCCAGCCTTCACCAATCACCTGACCCTGATGGACCAGCACTGCCCCTACGGGTACTTCACCCAGCTCGGCAGCACGCTGCGCCAGCTGCATGGCGTAAGCCATCCAGCGGCGGTCTTCAGCTTGCTGAGCGGTCAGTGGAGGAGGTGTATTGTCAGAGTTTTCAATAACAGCATTCATGGCCGCAGTATACCAAGCTTGCAGCCACCCGACAGTGGGATTCAGACAGTAAGGGCGTCCAGCTCATCATAGAGCGCCACGAACTGACCGGTCAGCTTATGCTTCGGTGCCATAAAGATTAGCGGGCAGCACTGATCATGGGATTCTTTCATCTTGACCGAAGACGCCAGCCGGGTTTCCAGCACCGGCAGATCATCATCCAGCAGCGCTTCTACAATCCGTTGTGGAAAGGTGGCCCGCGGCTGATACTGATTCACCACAATGCCTTCCACCCGCAGCTGTTCATTATGGTCCAGCCGGGTTTCCTGCACATTCGCCAGCAGACTGTAGAGCGCCTGACGGGCGAACTCATCACAATCAAACGGCACCAGGCAACGCTCAGCGGCAATCAGTGCCGACAGCGAGAAAAAATTAAACGCCGGTGGGGTATCGATAATGATGCTCTCAAACCGCTCGCTCAGCTGCTTCACCGCATCCCGGAGTTTGTAAATTTTGTGCCGGCTTTCCAGCCGCGATTGCAGATCACCCAGTTCCGGGTTGGAGGGCATCACATAGAGGTTGTCGTACTCGGTGGCATGAACAAAGCTCTCCAGCGGATGGGGGTTAAGCTGAAAGCTCAGGGTCTGTTCAAAAAAATCCCGGACATCGGGCGCTGCTTCATTATAAGCATCACTCAGCAGGTAATGGCTGGCATTCCCCTGCGGATCCAGATCGATCAGCAATGTCGACTGGCCCCGGCTGGCACTGATCGCCGCCAGATTTGCTGCGATGCTGGATTTGCCAACCCCGCCTTTCTGATTGAACACTACCCGCCTGGTCATCCTGCTTATCCTCAGCCCTTGTTCATCATTGATCAAAAACGCATCATGCTGCGCTGCAATATCACTAATTCTTCCCAAAACGTCAAACGATATTCGGTTAATTTCTGTAAAAATGTGGCGAAAATCACTAAATCAGCAAAACCTGTATACACCGGTGCAAAACAGGCCCTTTTGTTAAGCAATATTTCAGGTAAAAAAGTGGTTAATTTCGGCAAAAATGACGCCAAACCACAAAAAATAGACTCTTTATCCAGATCGTATAGACATCAATTCAGGACTTGGGCAAACTAGCCACCTAACTGATGATGACAGCCTGTTTACACAGACAGACTGGCTTCATAATTACAGGAAAAAAGAGACCGCTTCATGGCAACTATTCTGGTCCTGCATGGCCCTAACCTGAATCTGCTCGGCAGCCGCGAGCCGGAAATTTACGGTAGCGATACGCTGGCAGATATCAATCAGCGACTGGCAGATCAGGCCCAGCAAGCTGGCCACAGGCTGGATGCCTTTCAGAGCAATGCCGAAGCCGATCTGATTAACCGAATTCACCAGGCCCGGGATGAGCAGGTGGCGTTTATTCTGATCAACCCGGCGGCCTTTACCCATACCAGTGTGGCGATTCGTGATGCCCTGCTGGGGGTAGCTATCCCTTTCATCGAGGTACACCTGTCCAACGTTCACGCCCGTGAGCCGTTTCGGCATCACTCCTATCTGTCTGACAAGGCAGTGGGCGTTATCTGTGGCCTGGGTGCCCGTGGTTATGAATTTGCACTGCAGTCTGCCCTTGCGCAGATTGAGTGAAAACCTGAATAAAGAGAGAACCTTAACAGCATGGATATTCGTAAAGTAAAGAAGCTGATTGAGCTTCTGGAAGAATCCAACATCAACGAGATCGAAATCAAAGAAGGCGAAGAGTCCGTTCGCATCAGCCGTGGCCCGACCGGCTCAGTTGCCTATGCACCTGCACCGATGATGGCACCTCCGGTAGCACCGGTTGCAGCGCCAGTTGCGGCACCTGTTGCAGAAGCACCAGCAGCGCCTACTGCCAATGCAGTACTGTCGCCAATGGTCGGCACCTTCTATCGTTCACCGTCGCCTAGCTCCCCATCTTTCGTTGAAGTGGGTCAGAGCGTTAAAGCGGGCGACGTTATCTGCATCATCGAAGCGATGAAGATGATGAACCAGATCGAAGCAGACAAATCCGGTGTGGTGGAAGCCATTCTGGCAGAAGACGGACAGCCGGTAGAGTTTGACCAGCCGCTCGTGACCATCGTTTAAGCGAGGTGTCCAGGATGCTGGAAAAAGTTGTTATCGCAAACCGAGGTGAAATCGCGTTACGGATCCTGCGTGCCTGTAAAGAACTGGGTATCAAGACCGTTGCCGTTCACTCCAAAGCTGACCGTGATCTGATGCACGTACGCCTGGCAGACGAAGCCGTCTGTATCGGCCCGGCACAGTCCGCCGCAAGCTATCTGAACATCCCATCGATCATCAGCGCTGCTGAAGTTACCGACGCCATGGGTATCCACCCGGGCTACGGTTTCCTCGCTGAAAACGCTGATTTCGCTGAGCAGGTTGAACGCTCCGGCTTCGCCTTTATCGGTCCGACTGCAGACGTTAT
>JAIBDV010000076.1 GCA_024686055.1 Neptuniibacter sp. | reverse complement strand
GGTCGGCCGGGAAATCAGCCGCGTTGATATGGGTAATTGCCCCCTGAGCCACAGCATCAGCCACCTGGCCACGGACGAACTCTGCCGCCGAGGCCCGCACCACCGGCCCCAGGGTTGTTTCAGGATCATCAGAACGGCCCAGCTGGTACTGATTGACCAGCGCCACGGCTTTTTCGACAAACTGATCATGGATTGCGGCATCCACATAGATCCGCTCAATCCCGCAACAGGACTGGCCTGAGTTAAAGAATGCACCATCAATGGTGGTTTCCACCGCATGGTCCAGATCAGCATCCGCCCGGACATAGGCCGGGTCTTTGCCCCCCAGCTCCAGGCCCACGCCGATAAAGCGACCGGCAGCGGCTTTCTCAACCATCTCGCCGCCCGGCACCGAACCGGTAAAGCAGATATGGTTCACCTCGGAGGCCTTAATCACCGCTTCGGTATCACGGTGAGACAGGTGCAGATACTGGAACACGCCTTCGGGTAAACCTGCGGCAGCAAAGGCCTCCGCGATCCGCTCGGCGCACAGTGGCGTTTGTGCCGAGTGCTTCAGCAGTACGGTATTCCCGGCCATGATGGCGGGAACAATCGCGTTTACCGAGGTCAGATACGGATAGTTCCAGGGCGCAACAACAAACACCAGTCCCAGCGCTTCACGCTTGATGTAGCGGGTGAACCCCGCCTGTTCAGCCACCTGTACCGGTGCCAGCGCCTGTTCAGCGGCGGCGATCATATGCCGGGCCCGCTCTTCAAATCCGGCCACTTCACCCGCGCCGTAACGGATCGGCCGACCCATCATCCAGCACAGCTCTTCGCCGATCTGTTCTTTATTGGCAACAAACGCATCAACCATCGCGCTACAAATCCGCGCACGCTCGGCAATTGGCACCTGGCGCCAGCTTTGCTTTGCCTGCTCAGCCTGTGCCAGTGCCTGTTTTATTTGCGCCTGACTGGCAAAATCCCGGCTGACATAAACCGAACCATCAATCGGTGACAGGGTGTTCAACTGATTACTCATCACATATATCTCGCTGAAAATAATTAAAAATCAAAATGTTAAACGAATATCTTCAGATGATTTCAAAGTAACGCTGAAGCTCCCAGTCGGTAATGTGCTTGCGGAACTCCCGACCTTCCCACTCCCGAGTGGCTGCATAGTGATCAACGAATTCGTTACCGAACAGTTCACGGGCCGCTTCCGATTTTTTCAGTGCCTCGGCAGCATCAAACAGGGTACTTGGCAGGGCAAGGTGGGCAGGGTGCTGCTGCTCATAGGCATTACCGGTAATCATCGGCTCCGGCTCCAGTTCATGCTCAATGCCATACAGGCCCGCTCCCAGCGACGCGGCCAGCGCGATATATGGATTGGCATCAGCAGACCCCAGCCGATATTCAACCCGCTGAGACTTGGCGCTGCCGGGAATGACCCGCAATGCGGTGGTGCGGTTTTCACAGCCCCAGGTGGCATCCGTTGGTGCCCAGAAGCCGGGTACCATCCGTGAGTAGCTGTTAACAGTCTGCGCGATCATCACCAGCAGCTGTGGCATCAGACGCTGCTGGCCAGCAATAAAGTGACGCTGCTGCTTGCTCATGTTCATCGGCTGCTCGGGGTCATGGAATACCGAACTGCCGTCGGCCTTATTGAACAGCGACATATGAATATGGCCGGACTGGCCGGGGTAATCGTTAGACCACTTGGCCATAAATGTGGCCATCATATCGCGGCGCTGAGCCCAGACTTTGGTGAAGGTTTTGAACAGCGCCGCTTTGTCTGCAGCCGCCTGAGCGCTGTCTACCGCCAGGGCTGCTTCCAGCACACCGGGGCCGGTTTCGGTATGCAGGCCTTCAATGGGGAAATCCATATCTTCACTGAGCTGCAGCAGCTCGTGGTAGAGGTCCGCATGCACCGAGTTGCGAATCATCGAATAGCCGAAGAAGCCCGGCGTGATCGGCTGCAGATCACGGTAGCCTTTGGCCCGTGCTGACTCCGGCGTTTCATTAAACATGAAGAACTCGTACTCAAACGCGGCCAGGGCATCAAAGCCCATATCGTCGGCCCGCTTAAGTACGCCATTCAGCACATTACGCGGACAGATCTTTGCCGCTTCGCCAGCAAAATCACACAGGAACAGCAACATCCCGTCTTCAAACGGTACATCACGGCAGGACTCTGGCAGCACTTTCACCGGCGCATCGGGATAGCCGGTATGCCAGCCGGTGTACGTCACATCGGTGTTTTCATACAGCTGATCATGGGAGTCCCAGCCCAGCACCACGTCACAAAAGGCAAACCCGCCCTCCAGCGCGGAGAAGAATTTGGATTTGCTCATGTACTTGCCGCGCATGATGCCATCCACATCAAACAGCCCGACTTTGACATGGCTCAGCTTGCGCTCTTCAACGATACGTTTGGCATCGGCTACTGTTTTTACATCTCTTGCATTCATCATCATGGGTTCGCCTTGTTATTTTTGTGATAGCTCATCTATCTGATTCTGAAATTCACTGTGGAAATATTTCTGCCAAAACCACTG
Organism: Neptuniibacter sp.; assembly: GCA_024686055.1. GTDB lineage: Bacteria > Pseudomonadota > Gammaproteobacteria > Pseudomonadales > Balneatricaceae > Marinobacterium_C. The sequence continues at coordinate 7,343 of JAIBDV010000076.1, read as the reverse complement.
CTGACAATAGGTTTGGCACAAATAGTCGTTTCCTTTTCTGTTCTGGAGGCGCGCTGCGACAACAACCGATTGCCGCCGCAACGCACGTCTAGCCTGTTGTTAATTTAGCTCAGCTTCGGCGCGGGCAATGGCCTCGAACTCTTCCTCCGGTGCCTGAGCCACAATGTGGTGGCGACTGTAGAAAGCGAAGTACGCCACCATGATGGCGTAGAACACCGCACTCCACAGCGCCGCTTCTGAACTGACCAGAAAGGTCGAGGCGAAGGCAATGATCGACAGCACAAACGCCACACCTGAAGTAAATTTACCGCCCGGGGTTTTGTAAGGACGTTCCAGATCAGGCTCTTTATTGCGCAACAGGATATGGGACAGAGTCATCATGGCGTAGGAGATCGTCGCCCCGAACACCGCCATGGTGATCATCAGATCGCCTTCACCGGTCAGCGACAGCAGGAAGCCAATAATGCCTGGCACGATCAGCGCCATCGTTGGCACTTTGCGCTCGCCAGTAACGGACAGGAAGCGGGGCAGGTAACCGGCACGGGACAGTGCAAACACCTGCCGGGAGTAGGCGTAGATAATGGAGAAGAACGAGGCAATCAGACCTGCCAGACCGACTACATTAACAAAGGTAGCCGCGCTGGAGTCAGCCCCATACACCGCCTGCAAAGCGCCTACCAGCGGCGCGCCGTGTTCTTTCATTGCATCTGCACCGGCAATCCCCGGCGCCAGAAACAGCACACTGCCACCGAAGAACAACAGGATAATCATCGCGGTGATAATCCCTTTAGGCATATCGCGGGCAGGGTTCTCGGTTTCTTCTGCTGCCAGAGGCACCCCTTCAACCGCCAGGAACAGCCACATGGCAAAGGGAATCGCCGCCCAGATACCCATGTATCCTTCAGGCAGGAAGCTGCTGGCGCCGGCAACTTCGGTATTAACCGCAATATCAAACAGGTTAGCGCTATCAAAGTGTGGCAGTGCACCCAGAATAAACACCATCAGTGCAGCCGCTGCGATCGCGGTGATTACCATCATGATTTTCAGCGCTTCGCCAGCACCCCACAGATGCACACCAATAAAGGCGGCATAAAACAGGGCATACACCAGCGGACCATCAAGACCGAACAGCTCGTTCACATAACCGCCAATAAACACCGCGATCGCCGCCGGAGCAATGGCATACTCCAGCAGAATTGCCGTGCCGGTCAGATAACCGCCCCAGGGGCCCATCGCCCGGCGGGCAAAGGAGTAACCGCCACCTGCGGTGGGTAACGATGCCGATAGCTCCGCCAGGGTCAGTACTTTAAAGGTGTACATAATGGCCATCGCAATGGTCGCCAGCAGCATGCCGCCAAAGCCACCTTGCTGCAGGCCAAAGTTCCAGCCCGCAAAATCACCGGAGATCACATAGGACACCCCGAGACTGGCCAGTAACACCCAGCCGACTGCGCCTTTTTTCAACTGTCGCTGCTGCAGGTAGTCATTCGACACCTTTTCGTATTCGACAGAGCTGGTTGTATCTGTCATTGCCGTTGTCCTCATCAATTTGTTTTTATTCTGTGTCACCCGACTCAGCGGATAACCGGACACTTCCCGAACCAATCATTACCGGTCAGCCACGGGAGATAAAACCACCATAACGGACAGCGGGAGAGGACAACAAAGCAGAATTAGACAAAAGCAGGAGACAACTATCGGAAATTTTAATGATGCTTTTAACTAGATGTTTTTTAAGAAAATTTCCAATAGGAAACTCGTTTCTTTATGGAAACAGCTGCGTTAAATGCCCAGATTCAAGGCACAGAAGGGCATTTTTTGTCCGCAATGTAGAAAAGGAAAGGAATCGATGGGGATACAATCGTTTTTTTCGATAGTTTGCCTGTAAACCGGAAGACAAACGAATGAGGCATAAGCATTGAAGGATAAACGAAGGGCAGGCACAGGGGGCCCACCCTCGGTGTTAACGGGTTATGAACCCCACAGCTGCTTCAAGAGATCGGTGGTACGGGCCACCGGGTTCTGGCGGATCTGACGTTCTTCCTCAGCCAGTTTCAGGAACATGCCATCCATTGCCTGTTCGGTCACGTAGTCGGTCAAATCGACATTCACCGCACTGCCCACAAACGGGATCTGCTTCGCTTCGCCTGCCAGCTCGCTGTAGTAACGGGTTGCACCCACCGAATTCAGCGCATCATCAATCTGGGGTGAGAACAGTTTGGCAATATCACCGCCCAGCTTATCTTTGAAGTAGCGGGTGGCCTCATCGTCAGCACCTTCATAGATACGGCGGACATCATCAAAGCTCATCTCTTTGATCGCATTAAGCAGCAATGCCGTGGCCTGCGGGGCTGCTTTCTCTGCTGCCCGGTTCATGCTGGTTTCAAACTGCTCAATCTGACTGCCCAGGCCCGCTTTCTCCAGTATCGGGGTCAGCTTCTCCAGCGCTGCGGGCAGAGGGATACGGATTTTCGCATCATCCAGAAAGCCCCCTGGCTGGCTGATGGCATCAACCGCCCGCTCACTGCCCACTGCCAGCGCTTCACGCAGGCCGTTGAGCAGTGTTTCATTGTCAATCGCCTGATCTGCCGACAACTGCTGATTCAGTAATTCACCACCGGTTTTCTTAACATCTTCCACCAGAGAGCCCCAGCCAGACACCGCTGGCGCCGAAGCAGAGATAGCCAGTGCAAGCAAAGTCACGCTTAAAACGTTTTTCATCGCTGAATCCTTACAAATACGTTTTTATACAATGGGGAAAGTGTAGGGGAAATTAACCGCCAGGTAGAGCCCGATAATCGCCCATGTTACTGAATAAACCACACCAGAGCACTGTACATCCATACAGTTCTTTGTAATTCACCCATATTTCCTGACTTTCACCCATTCCACACGGTCAGGCCAATATCAGCCAAGCCCCCGAAACTACAGGGCTGCAAGCGACCTGACAGGAAAATCGGCCACACAGGGAAACAGAAATAACAAAAACACAGATACTGTATATATATACAGTTATCTGGAATTTCCAGAGCAACAGTGAAGGCGAGCCCATCAGCCCGAGTCACAAAAAAACCCGCACCAGGTGCGGGTTAAAAGTCCAGAGTATCAATGGAGTTTTACAGTGCTCTATCAGCTGGGCAGGAACTCGCGCCCCCAACCCGTACCGGCAATACCACGTTCAATCATAGAGTCGATGTCAGCCTCACTGTAACCCACCGCCTGCAACACCGGGCGCGTAGAGGTACCGAAGGCTTCTGTCGAGCGCAACGCTCGAATAGACGCTTCAGCAGGGCGGATGGAGTAATGATCAATCAACGTGACCCGGTGGCCACTTGGATGGTCGTTATACACCGAGAAAGCATAACTGCCACGTTCAGTGCCCACGGTGCCATCGGCCTCACGGCTGTAGTCATCGCGTAACTGCTCAATCGCCAGCGGCTGAGCCGCCGCAATATCAGCGCCGTGCAGGATTTCAATCCAGTACGCTACCGGTGCCGCTGCAAACGCCTGTCTCAGGTAGGCGGCCTGATCAGTAGCCTCAACGATACCTGCCAGCCCTTCAATGCTGGCCAGCTTATCCAGTTCGCACGGCTCAGCATCCACAAACAGCCAGCCATCACTGGCCTGGTAGAAATGCGCCAGCGCATGGTTGCCCAGCACCTCACGGCCAGACGCCTCATCGAAAGGTGCGCGGCCTTCATAATCAAAGGCAAACTTGATCTGCGCCAGGTTGGTAATCGCAGACAGCGAGGTACGTGAACGGGTCGCTTCACCGGTTTTCAGTTTGTGATACAGCGAGACCGCCATGCCCAGGCCCCCGGCAAAACCGCAGTTCACATCCAGCGTGCCCAGATGCGCATGCTCTTCCGGCGTCTGCTTGCCACCGAACCGGCTCATAATGCCGCTGTTGGCCTGGATGATATCGTCATAGCCGATGTAGTTGGTTTTTGGCCCCACCTTTGGCCCGCCCAGGCAGTCCAGACGGCAGAACAGCACACCCGGATTAATCGCCTGCAGGCTATCGTGATCCAGCCCCAGCGGTTTCATCTGCCGTTCCGGCGCGTTAATCACCACCAGATCAACCGAGCGTACCAGCCGGTTAAAGGCTTCACGGCCTTCGTCGGTGGTGATATCCACCAGCGCACTCTGTTTGCCCATGTTGGTCTGAAAGGTAAACAGGGTACCGATCAGCGGGTCGTAGAGCGGGGTGACCGGGTCCAGCTTGGTCACTTCAGCGCCAAATCGACCCATAAACGCCGCCGAGTGTGGCCCGGCAATCACGTTGGTCAGATCCAGTACTTTCAGCCCGGCCAGCCAGCCCGCGCCATCTGCCGGTTTAATATCAGCACCAGCAGGGCGGCTGACTACCTGTTGATCGGTAACGACCTGCAACGCTGTCAGCGCGTCGGCGAATTCAACATTACGCCGTGGCCGCGGTGACAGCATCGCTTCGGCTTTGCCTTCCAGCCAGACGATCGGGCCGGGCTGCTTCATCAGGCCGTATTGTGGATCATCCACCTCAACGATCAGGCCCGCCGCGTTGGTGTGCTCATCATTGACCCATTCCTGCGTGGTACGATGCGGCGCACCTGGAATCTGGCCTTCACCGAAGATCACCCCCCATTCGGTCGAGGTTTTCTTCAGGAACTCACGTTTCATTTTGATAGAAACGATATCGGCCCATTTCTTCGGCAGCGGGTAAACGCCAATAGACGTTTCACCATCCCATTCAGCAATCGGCTGGTGCAGGTCCGTCACTTCCGGCAGGCCGTCAGCCAGCAGTTCGTCATAAATACCCAGCGCCTGCAACGCCCGGCGGGCATGGTTACGGTGAGATGGGCAGACAACATAGAAGAAGCGACCATCTTTGCACTCGTAGGTACGGTAGAACGGGTCCAGATATTCCTGCAGATCGGTGTAACTCAGGTCAAACGGAATATCGTTGTCTTTACGGTGGGCAATCTCATGCTCACGCATTGTGAGGTAACGCTCTGGCATATCCTCGATAACAACCGAGTTGTACGACAGGCCTTCCATCAATGCCGCTGCGATAGGCACTTCAATCAGATCACCACGGCCGGTTTTTTCCCGTGACGTCAGCGCCATCACTACCGAGCTGGCCGCCAGCGTTGTTGCGTATGCAGAACCCAGCGGCAGCGGTGAAAAGCTTGGGTTCAGGCCCATCAGCACCCGGTTAAAGCCCATATCGGTAAACGCACCGGAGGTCGCCGCTACAATCGCCTCTGTGGCTTTCCACTCACGGCGCAAGGCGTCATTGCTGGCAAAGCCAGGCATAGACAGGGCAACCAGCTCTGGGCGCTCTGCCCGCAGCTGGCTGAAATCAATGCCCAGCGCTGCCATTTTTCCGGGGCGGAAGCTTTCCAGCACCACATCAGCCTGGTCAATCAACTGTCGGGCCTGAGCCAGCCCGGCATCACTTTTCAGATCAAGCCGTAAGCACAGCTTGTTGCGGTTCAACACCGCATTAGCAGGATGGTCCCACTGTGGCCCCCGGGGCGGGTCTATATGAATAACGGTTGCGCCCAGATCGGCCAGCACCATGGCTACCGCAGGGCCAGCAATCTGCTGGCCAAAATCAACAACGCGTACGCCTGCCAATGGTAATGCAGTGTTATGAGTCATCAGTCCAATCCTTCTCGATCATTTAACAACCTGCGGGGGAATACAGATTGAATCAGGTGTAGTTATGAATAATTGAATCGTTTCACCTGACCGCTGAGCGATAGTAGATTTTAGAAAATGACGAAACCAGCAATAAAAAAACACCCAAAGATATGATTATTTTTATAGATGCATCACTGCATAAATAATTTAATATCAGGCCCATTGTTTTATTTATAGCAACTATAAAAACAAAAACGGCGCCTTAACCAGGGCGCCGTTTTTTAAAACAAAACACAGAGAACTTATCTATTAACGACCTTAAGGTCGTTATTAAACTCCACCGCCTCGGTTAATAGCCAGCTGCGAAAGGCATCGGCATGGGGGTGGGATAACTGCTGAGGCGGATATACCAGATAAAAGGCTTCATCCGTAGGTACCTGTTGTTCGAAGGGGGCCACCAGCTTGCCACTGGCGATCATATCGGCCACCAGGCTGCTACGGCCCAGCGCGACCCCTTCACCCAGCACCGCCATCTCCAGCGCGGTCACCAGGGTGTCAAACTGACACCCCTGGCTCAGCGGCAGATGTGCATAGCCGGTCTGCTTTAGCCAGTGGCCCCAGCCTTCCTCATAACCAATCACATGCAGCAGGGTATGTTGCAGCAGATCATCTGGACTGCGCAGTGCTTTCTCGCTTTCCAGATAGCCCGGACTACAGACCGGCACCAGCTGGTCCCGCGTCAGCCGGTCAGACTGCAGCATCTGCCACTGGCCTTTGCCGTAGCGGATCTCCATATCAGTCTCGACAGACTTTTCCCGCTCATCAACCCAGATATTACTGGTAATACGCAGGTTTATATCAGGATGCAGGGCTCTGAAGCTGTGCAGGCGGGGCGCTAACCAGGTCATAAAAAACACCATATTCACCCGTATGGTCAGCAGCTTTGGCCGGCCCTGACCAAACACCTCTTCGGTGGCAACGGTCAGCCGTTCAATCGCTTCATGCACCGCAGGCAGATACGCGGCCCCGGCATCGGTCAGACCCAGGCCACGGGGCAGGCGTTTGAAAAGAGTCGTGCCCAGCTGTGTTTCCAGCCCCTTAACCTGCTGGCTGATCGCCGCCTGAGTCAGGTTCAGCTCATGCGCTGCATGGGTAAAACTGAGATGGCGGGCAGCCGCTTCAAACGACCGAAGCCAGTTCAATGGAGGGAGTTTTTTCTTCATGTGCTTTAATCACGTAATTGTTATTTTTTGATCAGGGTAATCCCTTGCTCTGGTACAGAGCCGCGACAGAATCATCACTCAAAATTCAGGGAATTGATACAAATAAGGCATAAAATATTTTATGTCTCAGGGTGTTTTTTTATTGCTTTTCTTCTCTCCCAGCATTGATGAAAATCGTTGCCGAATCGTTTTATACCACCGCACCTCTTGTGTAATAAAACTAACGAAGATTAAAGCTATGAATAATAAATACAACGTAGTGCTTCGAACACTGATTATCTCTGAAGGCTGGTGGCCTTCGGCGCTATGTATTAAAGATGATTGAAATCTTCAACGCTATCGCGGCAACTCAGCCACAGTAATACGACGGAGCTGTGCAGCCCGGGGCTGCACAACACAGCTTATGTTGAACTTGATAACGCCTGTAAAGCAGCGACTGGGGCAGCTATGGCCCGCCTTTCAACGCTTTGCTTCTGAGACTCTGATTAAGGAAAT
>JAIBDV010000342.1 GCA_024686055.1 Neptuniibacter sp. | reverse complement strand
GGCACTCTCTTGTTATCGGTATTTTTTGTGTGGTTATGCTGTTGTCAGAGGCGAAAAAGCCCCGGAGAGCAAGGCCATCCGGGGCTTCTGGCTATCGCTTATCAGCCTTCAGGGTGAGCATTGGCATACTGATCCGCCACCCAGGTGTGGAAATGATGAGTCGGGCCATCCAGTACCGGTGAGAACACACCGCCAGTAAATGCTGGAGATTTACGGCCGTTCTGCATCCCTTCCACGGCAAACACATCTTCACCGAACACCACCTTCCAGCTTTCCAGTACGGCGGAGCGGCAAGCGGCAAACGCGTCACCGGTGGCTTTATCACCCACGTAAGAGAGCTGCAGTTTTTCCAGCGTACGGTTGTTGGCCTGTGGCTGCAGAATGATGGCGAAGGCGTGGTCAGCCTGAATGCCCAGCAACACGTTCGGGTACAGAGAGACATATTCGCCCTGGCGAATCTTATCTTCCGGCCAGTCACTGAACTGTGGCAGGCTGGTGCCCGCAACATCGGACAGGTTATAGGTGTAAGTGCCCTGGCCGGACATCCAGTCATTAACGATCAGGTTGTAGTGCTGATCCAGCGGCGAGTAGGTGTTCAGGCTCGGGTGCACCCACGGCAGGTGGTAGGCTTCGCAGTAGTTTTCCACTGCCAGCTTCCAGTTAGCCTCAACGGTCAGTTCCATATTGCTGCCGGTCGGTGCCACCCGGACTTTCTCGAAACCACCTTTACCGGCGAACTCTTCCCAGCGGCTGACCAGCGGGGCGATAAAATCAGCAAATGGCTCAGCGTCGCCAGACAGGTTGATAAAGACGATGCCCATCCACACTTCAGCCCGGACCTCTTTGAGGCCGTGTTTTTCGCAGACAAAGCCTTCTGCCGTGTGCTTGCCGACACCGCCGATATGCGGGGTGCCTTTAAGGTTACCGTTCAGGTCGTAGGTCCAGGAGTGGTATGGGCAACGTACCATGCCTTCAACTTCGGTCTCTTCGCGCAGCATGATCATGCCGCGGTGGCTGCAGATATTGTGGAATACCTTCAGCTCGCCATCGCGGTTACGCATGATCGCCAGTGGCAGGCCCATAAAATCTACCGGCTTGGCAAAACCGTTCTTTGGCAGCTCGCTGGCAAATGACAGTCCCGCCCAGGTTTTGCCCAGTACGTTGTCACGTTCAAATTCGAACAGCGCCGGGTCATCGTATACCGCATTCGGCATGCCATTGGCTTCGGTGATTGGCTGGCGAACAGCGTCCAGGGTTGCCATCGGGATTTTCTGCAGTTCGTTGCTCATTGAAAACGTCTCCACCTCTGGCCTGTGCATAGACGGGCCTTTGTTATTGTTGGTTTACGCACCCGGTGCGTGATAAAGCGGATATTAATGAGCTGGGAAAAATCAAAAAAACGATTTTTAAGGCGCGAGGTTATGAGAAAAAGTCATAGGTTTATCTATCGACAGTTTGCGACATAAAAATACCCGTTAGCGCCATATAAACCCGATTAATAAAAAGGCTGCTTTTCACTGCGCTGGGAAAGCGTAAACCCATGCTGATTGCTCATCTGCTTATGAGTTTTTGTCGTTTTACCCCTGTTTATAAGCCAGGTAGCGTTCGGCTCAGAATAACAATCAGAGCCGAGAGCCATGTCCAGTTATCTTTCCCCAATAGCGCCTGCTGAATCACATAATGCCCATCCCGAAACAGAGACAATAATTCGCAGCGATCAGCCACTGCGTAATCCGGTCTCCGCCGAGACCCATCAGGCCGCCTGCAGTTATCGTCTGCAACGGGTACGCCAGCAGCTGCAGGCCAGTGATTGTGCCGCCATGCTGCTCTATGACCCGGTCAATATCCGCTACGCCACCGACAGCTCCAATATGCAGGTCTGGACGCTGCATAACTTCGCCCGCTATGCGCTGGTCTTCGCCGAAGGCCCGGTGATTCTGTGGGAGTTTCATAACTGCGAACATCTGCTGGACGGCAATCAGCAGGTGGATGAGATCCGCACCGCCATCAACTGGAGCTACTTCGGTGCTGGTAACCGTATCCATGAAAAAGCGCAGCAATGGGCCAGCGAGATCCACCAGCTGCTGCGCCAGCACAGCCCGGACAATCGGCGGCTGGCGGTGGACAAGGCCGAGTTTGAAGGGCTGGACCTGTTGCGTGAGGCCGGGCTGACACTGATTGAAGGCCACAGCCTGATGGAAGAAGCGCGGCGGATAAAATCAGCCGACGAGCTGGAGCTGATGCGCTGGACCATTCGCGTCTGCGAACAGGGCATCCAGCGCATGCACGATGAGCTGCGCCCCGGTATGACGGAAAACGCGCTCTGGGCCTGGCTGCATTTCGAGAATATCCGCAACGGTGGCGAGTGGATCGAAACCCGCCTGCTGGCCTCAGGTCCACGCACCAACCCCTGGATGCAGGAGTCCAGCGACCGTGTCATGCAGGCCGGTGAGATCGTCAGCTTCGATACCGATCTGATCGGCCCCTACGGTTACTGCGCCGATATCTCCCGCGCCTGGACGGTCGGCCATGTCGCAGCCACTACCGAACAGCGTCGCTTATACGGGCTCGCGCATAGCCAGGTTATGCACAATAGCGGGTTGCTTAAGGCCGGGCTCAGCTATCGCGAATTCAGCGAACAGGCCTGGCCCATCCCCGAACCGTTCTACCCCAATCGCTATTGCTGCGTGGTACATGGCGTGGGGCTGGCCGACGAGTTCCCGGCGGTGGCACATCAGGGAGAGGACTGGCGCAGCGCCGGTTATGACGGACATTTTGAGGAGAACATGGTGGTCTGTGTTGAAAGCTACATTGGTGAACAGGGCGGTAAGGAGGGGATCAAGCTGGAACAGCAGGTACTGATTACCCGTGACGGCTGTGTGCCGCTGTCTACATATCCCTGGCAGGAAGACTGGCTGAAGTGAGCATTTCTCAGACCACGCCATTGACGACCGCAACAGATAACTCAGCCTACCTGCGCGGTGCCGGGCTGATCCTGATTGCCGCGCTGTGCTTCAGCCTGCAGCCGATCTTTGCCCGCGCCGTGTATGCAGAAGGTGCCAACACCCTGGGGCTGGTGTGGCTGCGCTTCCTGGTGCCCAGCCTGTTGTTACTGCTGTTTATCCCCCGCGTCCGCAAACCGCTCAAGGGAGCAGGAGCACTGGGGGTGGTCAATGGCCTGGCCTCACTCTGTTACTTTGCCGCCCTGTCGCAGGTCAGCGTCAGTCTGACGGTGATGTTATTCAGTCTATTTCCACTGATGGTATTTCTTCTGGGTTTTATGCAACGCCAGGAGTCATTTTCGATCAGTAAAATACTGGCACTGACGGGTGCCCTGCTGGGGATCTATTTCACCCTGGATGCTGATATCAGCAGCACGGCGATCAGCTGGGTCGGAATATTGTTCGGGCTTGGCTCGGCGCTGTTCTACAGTGGTTATATCATCGGCGCGCCGCGCTGGATGCCACACAATGATGCCCTCGCCGGGGCCAGCTGGACCCTGATCGGCGCGGCGCTGATCTTCAGCCTGCCGGTACTGGCAGGCCAGGCCGAACTCCCCACCTCCAGCTATGGCTGGTCGATGGTACTGGCGCTGGGCATTCTTTCGACGTTTATCCCCTTCCTGCTGCTGATCAAGGGGATCGGCCTGCTGCAGCGGCAGTTTGATGTCGCCATCTTCTCCACCACCGAGCCGATCGCCTCAATCTTCTGGGCCTGGTTACTGCTGCAGGAAACCCTGACCCAGCGCAGCCTGCTGGGCGTGGTGCTGGTGATCAGCGCCGCTCTGCTGATGGTCTGGTCGCAGTCACGTCAGAAGGCTCCCGCCGCTGTTACAGGTGCATGACAAAAACTCATTAGCTCACGGCTGAAAAGTCGTTTGATGCAGGTCAGGGTTTTTTTCATTATCAAGCCTGCCATGTAGCCCTC
>JAIBDV010000132.1 GCA_024686055.1 Neptuniibacter sp. | reverse complement strand
TATGCCAGCCACGATAAACGCGACGAAGCACTCGGCGTACTGCAACTGCCAGCCGATGCCAGCCAGACCATGATCAAACAGCAATACCGCCGCCTGGCCAACCAGCATCACCCTGACAAGGGTGGCGACAGCCAACAGTTTATTGCCCTGCGCCAGGCCTATGAGACACTCTGTGCAGCACAGTAACCGATCAGACAGAAAGGACCCCGTATGAATATCCAGCTGTTATTAACTGGCAACGAACTGATGAACGGTGACGTGGTGGATTCCAACTCCGCCATGGTTGCAGATGAACTCAAACAGCTCGGCCTGCAAATCCAGCGCAAAGTCACCGTGGGTGATGCGATGGACGTCCTGGTCGAGGAACTGCAACACCTGTCGAAAAGTGCGGATATGCTGCTGGTTAACGGCGGCCTGGGCCCCACCACCGATGATCTGACCGCCGAAGCGCTGGCCCAGCTGTGCGGTGTTGCCCTGGCTGAGCACCCTGAAGCCCGCGCGCATCTACAACACTGGGCTGATACCCGCGGGCTGGTACTCAATGCTGCCAACCTGAAGCAGGCGATGCTGCCCGCCGGGGCCCGGGTGGTGCCAAACAGCCGTGGCACTGCCGTTGGCTTTGCCATGCACCATAACAACTGCGAAATCATCTGTACTCCGGGAGTTCCCCACGAACTGCGAGCGATGCTGAACGAGACCATTGTGCCGCAGCTCGACGGTCAGGTGAGCGAGGCGCAGAAACTGCTACTCAACCGCTACCACACCTTCGGCCAGGGTGAATCTAACCTGCAACAGTGGATTGCCGACAAGCTCCCCGACTTCCCTGCCGAGGTTGAGCTGGGTTTTCGTGCTGGCGCACCAACACTGGAAGTCAAAATCCAGACCCCGGCCCAGCTGGCCGATATCCACCAGCAGGCCTGTCAGCAGTTAACCGCACTGATTGGCGACTACATAGTGGCGCAGGAAAGTGGCTCACTGGCAGCCACGCTGATTGATGAGCTCAAACGCCGCAATCAGACCATCACCTTTGCCGAGTCCTGCACCGGCGGCCTGATCAGCGCCATGCTGACCGCTGAGCCAGGTTCCTCTGCAGTATTCGAGGCTGGTTTTATCACCTATGCCAACCGGATCAAGAGCCAGCTGGTTGGCGTCAACCCTGCTGATTTGGAGCAACACGGTGCCGTCAGCGAGCCTGTGGTACGGCAGATGGCCGAGGGCGCACTGGCTGCCAGCGGGGCTGATTATGTCGCAGCAGTATCAGGAATAGCCGGGCCGGAGGGCGGCAGTGAAGAAAAACCGGTGGGTACAGTCTGGATTGCCTGGGGCAGCACAGGTAATATTCATACGGCTCGCTTACATTACCCGTATCGGCGTAAGATGTTTCAGACAATGGTCGCAGGCGCTGCGCTGGATCTGGTCCGGCGTGAGATAATGAACATTGATTCAGCACCACGTTATCTGAAAGATCGTCAACACCCTGTAACAAAGATACGCTAGGGCGAACCAGCGTCTACACTTGGAAAACAGCGCTTTCGAGCGGGCAGCGTTCCCGCTCGGCAGTATTTTCCTAATCCCGGCAGACAGACGGACATTTACCCGATGAACAGGCCTTCAACCAAATCAGAGCAGCGCGCCAAGCTGTCACAGCAAGTCGAAGATTTTCTGGCCAGGGGTGGCTCGATACAACAGCTCAATATGGGCGAAACCGGTCTGGTGGATGGTAATTACAATAGCCGTAACATTGTGATTGAAAAAACCACCTCCGCCACGCGCACCCCCGTCCCGGACGTGGTCGCGTCGATCGAAGCGCGCCGCCGTGCTGGCAAACGCACCAGCACACCCAAGCCACACTCTGCACAACCCCGCCAGCGCCGTAAGATCATCTACGACGATTTTGGCGAGCCGTTACGTACCATCTGGGTCGATAGCTGACACAGGTACACAGGCAGATACGAACCGGGCCCTGAGAGCCCGGTTTATTGTTTATACCCTATGCAAAAACAGTACAGCTTAGCTGACCATATCGATCTGCTGCACTGTTCCCACCTCGCCCGACTCTTTCAGAAAGAAGCCACTGGCAACAACCCGGCCCTGCATTTCATTCTGCTTATCTTTGATATCAAACGGCGTTTCACTGGACCCCAGATAGATCGCCCCAACCCCACGCTCTGTCAGTGACTCAAGAATATCGCTGCCATCGGTAGCCTTACTCCACAACTTGAGCTCACTGAAAATCGCGTCCGCCTCATCAAGGTAACCATTGCCATCATCGTCATAGGCCGCCAGATCGGCAAAACCATTGCCGCTTTTCGCCCCGAACAGCTCACTGCCATCATTAATGGCACCATCGTTGTTGCGATCCAGCGCCAGAAACGCGCTGACCCCTTCAATAAACTTCAAGCTGTCGGCTTCACCATCCATATTGAGGTCAAAGTCATAGCTTTCTTCGCTCAGCTCACTGGAGTGGCCATCAAAGTGCAGCACCAGCGGGTCAGTGAAGGTGTATTCCATCGTCTCACTGTATTCACGGGTTGCTTTATAACTGCGTTCCATCGACATATTCAGATTCATATCAATTTCACGGCCATCCGCTGTTTTCACCACCCCGCAGGCGCTAAAACTGGAGCACTCATACTCCTCAATGGTTTCAGTCATCTTGATATCAACCTTCACATTGATGACCGGCCTCTCAAACACAGGGCCACCCGGCGGATTCGCGAGAACCTCCCCTGCCCGACCCGCGGTCGTTACGCCATCAGCATTCATTACCAGCGTCGAGTCCGCTGCTGATGCTGCATTATTAGCAGGCACATCCGTCAGCAGATTGCTTTTCCGACCAGTCTTGCTGAACAGCGCATCAATCAGACTGGCAAACAGTTTACGCTGCGCCTGAACAGCCTGGTCGAGACGCTCTTCGGCACTTAATGCGCCATGGATAGCCCCAGCCCCCGTGCCCCCTTGGTAGTCAGGGCCCAGAATATCCAGTAAAGAGATGTCCATTTCAGACGCAAACACCTTGGCTTTTGCTTCTTCAAGGGTCAGCCCTCCTTCGGCGACCACCGAAACAGACGATTCTTTATGATGCTCAGATGTCATCGTGACGTGACTCTGTTTTACGATCATGGGTAAGCCTCCTTTAACCCGATATCAGCAGATGCGGACCACCTGCCGACTAACAGTCAAAATCTTGTTTTGATTGCTCGTAAAAAATCAGAACCAGACAGAAGCGCGCCATCAGTCAATAACTGATGACATAAACGCCCTGGTTATGAAACGGCAACAGATTGCCGCTTAAGCGATAAACACGCTTCACTGACGGCCATTGGCCGGCAAAAATCGGTTAATTATTCATCGCAAAACAGTACCAGCAATAATCAGACCCCCTTCACAGTCATATAGAGAACACTCCCACTCATTAACCATGGGAGAAACATGGTTAAAATTTATTCTGGAGCAATGAGTAACGAATCAGAAAACACAGTAGAATGTGCCCTCCCCTGGCCCCGACCAACAATACTTCAGATTTGATCCAGTGGGCCGCCGGAGTTATTAAGGATGAAAATGCTGCAGAAGTATTATCTTGCCAATCTCTACACCGAGCAAAGCAACCAGCGCCTGGCAACACTGCAGGATGCGTTAAAGCCCGCTTACCCAGCCATCGTCGACAGTTTTTACAACGAGCTGCTGAACGATGAGAACGCGCGAAAGTTCCTGGATAACGACCTGGTTGAGACCCGGCTGACCAAAGAGCTGGGGCGCTGGATGGAGCAAACCCTCAGCCCGAAAGACGCCCAGCAAGCGCAGGAACTGGTAGGCGTACAGCGCCATGTAGGTGAAGTGCATGCCCGCATCAACGTACCGATGTCCATCGTTGACAGCGCCATGATGATGGTGAAAACCGGCTGTTTTAAAGCACTGCTGGAAGGGCTGGAAGATCGTAATGAGGTGTATGACGCTGTGTTACTGGTCAACAGCATCCTCGAATCAAGCCTCAGCCTGATCAACGAAGCCTTTTTGCAGGGTCTGGTCGAAAACGAGCGTAACGCGCAATCGTTTCGTACCAATATCAGTAGCCATGAGCTGGTACTCGAAGTTGAACGCGTGCGCACCGATCTGTTCAACTGGCTCAGTGAAACCACCCTGGATCTGATGTCAGGCACGGTTGTGCGCGCAGGCACTCTGAGCCACGCCGACTTTGCCCTGTGGATCACCCATAAGCTGGACCTGGTCTGCGATCAGAGTCACATCTGCGATAAAATCAAGCTGTTACTTAAAGAGACGGAAGCTGTTCTGCAAAACCAGCAGACCACTAATCCAAGAGAGCTCTGCCTTCTGCTCAATAA
This sequence comes from Neptuniibacter sp., assembly GCA_024686055.1. GTDB lineage: Bacteria > Pseudomonadota > Gammaproteobacteria > Pseudomonadales > Balneatricaceae > Marinobacterium_C. The sequence continues at coordinate 3,219 of JAIBDV010000132.1, read as the reverse complement.
AAACGTCAACGATATCGCCTGGCAGCTCTCCGAAATTGCCCGGTCACTGTCACAGATGACCGAGCGAACCGACCCACTGACCCAGCTGATAGACCGTAAATACCTGCCGCCGGTTATCCAGAAAGAAACCCGACTGGCCATGATGGGCCAGCCAGCCTACGCCGTTATCATGCTGGATATCGACCACTTCAAAGCCATTAATGACCAGTACGGTCACCATACCGGCGATATAGTACTGAGTCATGTTGGTGGCATGCTCCGTAAAACCGTGCGTATCAGTGATTACTGTTTCCGCTATGGCGGCGAAGAATTTCTGGTATTACTGCCTGAATGCGATACGGCACAAGCACACAAGATTGCAGAAAACATCCGCATATCACTGCAATCAAACCCAATAATCGTAGAAGACAACCAGTGTATTAAGCTGAGTGCGTCACTGGGAATCGCTCCCTTTACCGGCCATCCAGACTTTATGGAAACCATCAAGGCTGCTGATGAAGCACTGTATGACGCCAAGCGTCAGGGACGTAATACAACAGTCATCAGTAAAGTCTGCTGCGATCTGCGCTCACCTTCAGCCGTAACGATGTAGGCAACCACTCACTGGCGTATCTGACGGATCAGATTCGCCCGTGTGGTAGCAAAACCGATAACTCGAGCCCATTCAGACAGAACAGCGACGCCCATCAGGCATCGCGCGGAATATCCAGAATATCCCCGAAGGTCACATACTCAGAGCCACCCAGTCGCCCCACCGGGTCGATCTGCCGGGCATCCACTTTCAACCGACCCTTATCGTCGACACTGGCGACTTCATCGTCCAGCCAGATCTGCCGGATACGACCAAACACCAGGTGTTGCGGTCCTTCACCAATTTCCTCGGTTTTGAACAATTCACAACTGAACGCTACTCGCGCACCCGCCAGCCGAGGCAAACGACTGCCTTCAAACGCCACCGTGTCCAGCTCACACATCTCAACTTCAGACTCACCCGCAGGCAAAGTCCTGGCAGAACGCGTCACCTCAGCCGCCAGCTCTCGCTGTGCCAGGTGAATGACAAAATCTTTACGCTCCACAATATTGCGCCAGGTATCTTTCGGACTGCCGTCAGGCTTATGACCCACCGAAAACATCACCAGAGGTGGATCACTGCACACCGGGGTGAAATAAGAAAAAGGAGCCAGATTAAGCTTGCCATTATCATGCTCACTCAACACCCAGGCCACGGGCCGAGGGAGCACCGTCTGAGTCAAAGCAAAATACGTCTGATTTTTCGAAAGTTCACTGACATTAATATCCATTGTTGCTCCTGCAAACAAACATAATCATATGATTTATAACTATAAAAACCCACTAATTCGCCTTTTCCACTGTGCGCTTGCAGCATGAACAGACCGCGTATAAAACAGTCAATGCGTGAAAAGAACACAGCTAAATAGCCTGGTAAAGCAGGAACTCTCTCCTAAGCTTCAATAGAGACAGCGGCAACACGGCTGGCCCTGCCTCCCCCTGACCGTAGATTCCAAAACAAAAGATTCCCATGAGAGATGGACCCATGTTGACTTACGAAGAATGCCTGGCGATGAGCGACCTGACTGAAGGCGAGATTAATGCAATCGCAGAACACGAACATATGGACCCGATGATCGCGATGGCACTGGGACAATATCTGATTACCCATGATGATGATGTAAAAATCAAACGCATCATCATGGATGACATAAAACACGCCCACCGCATGGGTAACTATGCCCACGAGCGGGTGCTGCGCAGTGTACTACAGCACTTTATCCAGACCCACCCTGAGCATGGTTCGGGCAAGCAGACCCACGCCGCCTGACATTAGATTTACTGCGCTGACCCTGCAAACGCGCACGTAGCCCTTCCCCTTAAAGGCAGCCTGTTGGCTGCCGATTTTTTTTCTGCACTGACATAAAAGTGCAACACCTGAATTAACCTAAGTAATCACCCTGATACTTTAGCCAAAGACTGCGACTAAAGTTGCCCACCCAGCCATCGACATACTGCACTGCACAAGATAACTTCCGCCTGCTTTTCAAATAGTTAACAAAGCTGATTTTGCACAGAACAATACACTAACGCATATCGGCCCAGTTGTTTCTGCATGAGTACAGGTGGCACATTATGGCTCTTATCCAACGCAAGCACGGTGAGGAACATCCTTACTGGCCTGCAGGCCCGTTTAAAATACGTTTACCCTTTATCCATTATCGCTGGGAGTGGCCGGAAACGGTTCAGGCCCTGATTATGTTCGTTGTCGCAATGGGAATGATCCCGTTGCTGGAAAAATACCTCGGCCTGCCTTACGACGTCGCACTGGCCTACGTTGTTGTCTGTGGTATTGGCTTCATACTGCCAAACATGCTCGGTGTACCCTATGTGCCCGGCTGGATTACACCCGCCATCCCGGTGGTCGTGCTCTATCTGAAAGACTTTGAACCCGGCCCCGAAGCGATTAAAGCGCTGGTCGGCCTGCAGCTGCTGGTTACCCTGATATTCTTTGTGCTGGGTATCACCCGGCTGGGTAGTAAACTGGTTGATATGTTCCCGGACTCCATCAAAGGGGGCATCCTGCTCGGTGCCGGTATTGCAGCGATCACCGGTGAAATCAGCGAAGGTGGCCGTCTGGCCAACACCCCGGTGTCTCTGATCCTGGGCTTTGCGGTAACCGCATGGGTACTGTTCTCCCTGTCTTTCCGTGACTGGGTTGATGAGCACCGCTGGGCCCGTATTGTTGCCAGCTACGGCATGGTACCAGGCTCCCTGATCGCCATGGCGATTGGCTGGGGTGTCGGCGAATACCCACTGCCAGACGTGCAGTTTGGTATCAGCAGCCCGAACTTCACTGACTGGTGGAACTACCTGCCATTCACGGTTGGCTGGCCAACACTGGAAATGCTGTGGATGGCGATCCCGACGGCGATCATTGCCTACATCATCGCCTTTGGTGACATCATCGTCGGCCAGACTCTGCTGGAACGCGTCGATCACCTGCGTAAAGATGAGAAAATCGAAGTGAACGTTGACCGTGTTCACCTGATCACTGCCATGCGTAACCTGATCCACGCATTCTTTGCCCCTTACCCAGGCCTGGCTGGCCCGCTGTTCACTGGCGCCATGGCAACCATTGCTGAACGCTACCGTTACGGTCGCTCTGCGATGGACACCATCTACTTCGGCGCGGGCGTATTCTGGATT
>JAIBDV010000398.1 GCA_024686055.1 Neptuniibacter sp. | reverse complement strand
TATGATTTGCTTACGTTTAAGCCCCGGAGTGTGTCCGTAACCAGCATTGGACAGGGGCAGAGCAGCGCTGTTCAGGGTTATCAGGCGTAAAAAAACCGGAGCAGGCTCCGGTTCTTTTTAGTAAAGCCGCAACAGATTACTGTGCCAGGTAATCGGCCAGGAAACTGTCGAAGTCGGTACTGTCGGCAGCTTCAATCGCCTGTTGTGCGGCGAGTGAGTCGCGGGCCTGTTGCTCCATGGCTTGCTGGTGTGTGTCGCTCAGTGGCGTTGCCATCATCGTTTCTCGGTGACGGCGGCTTTCTCGCAGGATCAGCGCGTCATGACTGATGCTGTCCTGTTTCAGGGTTGCCAGTACCTGGGCTGAAGGTGTCAGTTCCGGGCTGCTCACTTTGCTGCGCTGGGCGGCGATGGCGGCGCTGTAGCGGCCATCGTTGCTGTTCTGGTCGAGCAGTTCTGCCAGTTTGTCGCAACGTTGCAGGATGTGTTCTGCCCACTCTGTCAGGCTGTATTCGCCCTCCAGGTTACGTAGGGTCAGGCCCGGCTCTCGGCCTCGGGTGACAACGCGGTCGTGGTTGTCGTTGATCAGGGCGCACTCTTCATCGGTTATTTCATGGTCAGAGCGGAACAGACAGCTGAGCAGGAACAGATCAAGGAAGTCAGATTGCTGTTGATCGATACCCAGTGGCAGGAACGGGTTGATATCGGTGTTGCGGACTTCGATATATTCAACGCCGCGTGCCTGCAGGGCGTGAATCGGCTTCTCGCCGGACTGGGCAACCCGCTTGGGGCGGATGTCACTGTAGTACTCGTTTTCGATTTGCAGCACATTATCATTTAGCTGACGATACTGACCCTCTACTTTGACCCCCAGTTTCTGATAATCCGCATAAGGCGTCTGGATTGCTCGCTGCAGTGTGGTCGCGTAGGTTTCCAGATGGTTAAAGCAGATATTCAGTGAGGCCTGGGCTTTGTTGGAGTAGCCCAGATCGCTCATACGCAATGACGTTGCGTAAGGCAGGTACAGGGTCTCTGGGTCCAGTTGCTGCAGCTGATGGGGCTTGTTCTGCATAAAAGAACGGGACAGGGCCGGGGATGCACCAAACAGGTACAGCAGCAGCCATGAATCGCGACGGAAGTTACGGATCAGCTTGAAATAGCTGGCGCTGCGGAACTGCTGCAGGTCACTGCTATCGCCGCTCCACTGCTGATACAGTGGCCACAGGGCTTCGGGCAGGGAAAAGTTGTAGTGAATACCAGCAATCGCCTGCATGGTTTTACCGTAGCGGTTTTCCAGCCCGACCCGGTAGATATGCTTCATCTGGCCGACATTGGAGCTGCCATAACGGGCGATTGGAATCGCATGCTCACCGGGCAGGTAGCACGGCATACTGCCACACCAGAGTTCCTCATCACCCAGTTTGCTGAAAGTGAAACGATGCAGGTCCGCCAGGAAGCCCAGAGCATCTTCTGACCGTTCGAACACCGGCGTAATAAACTCCATCAGTGCTTCGGAATAATCGGTGGTAATGCTGCTGTGGGTCAGGGTCGAACCCAGGCTGGCGGGATGGTCGCTCTGCGCCAGCTGGCCATCAGCGTCGACCCGCAGGCCCTCTTTTTCGATCCCGTGCAGGATCCCTTTAAGCAGTTCAGCATGGCCTGCCTGTTGCAGCCACGCCACTGTATCGTTAAGTACCGCAGACAAAATACTGTGTCCTTCTCTGGCGGATGAGGAAACGCCCGATTATAGAACAGGCGCTATCAAATTACTGGTTCGAAAACGGCAATTCAGAGGCTGTAATTTCGCTCTAAAACCGTCACTGTTTCGCGCCCAGCCCAAGTGCTCGCAGTTTATCGGCCATCGCATTACTGGCAGAAGACTGGTCTTTCTGGCGTGGTGCAGGCTTTGCCGCTGCTGTGTTCTGGCGATCAGCGGGCTGCTGTTTCATCGTCAGACTGACCCGCTTACGGGCCTGATCTACTTCAAGCACCTGCACCTGGACAATATCGCCAGCTTTGACCAGCTCGTGCGGGTCGCTGATAAAGCGGTCCGCCAGCTGGGATATATGTACCAGTCCATCCTGATGAACGCCAACATCGACAAACGCACCGAAATTGGTGACGTTGGTAATCACGCCCTCCAGTTTCATACCGGCGTGCAGATCGCTGAGTTTTTCTACCCCATCGGTAAACTGGGCAGTGCGAAATTCCGGGCGGGGGTCCCGGCCCGGCTTTTCCAGTTCCTTCAGAATATCCGTGACCGTAAACTGGCCGAATTGTTCCCGTAAGGCGTGCTGATTTACCTGATGTAAACGCTGGCCGTTACTGATCAGCTGATCAAGCTGGCAGTTCTGCTGCTTGGCAATTTGCGCCACCAGGGCATAAGACTCCGGGTGGACTGCAGAGTTATCCAGCGGATTTTCACCGTTACGGATACGCAGGAATCCGGCGCACTGCTCAAAGGCTTTTGGCCCCAGCCGGGCTACTTTCAGCAACTGCTTACGGTTGCGGAACGGCCCCTCGCTGTCACGGTGGGCGACGATATTACTGGCGGTGGTGCGGTTCAACCCGGCTACCTGAGTCAGCAGCTCAATGGAGGCGGTGTTCACATCGACGCCGACATGGTTTACACAATCTTCGATCACCGCATCCAGACTCTGGGCCAGCTGATTCTGGTCGACATCGTGCTGGTACTGGCCGACACCGATCGCTTTGGGTTCTATCTTTACCAGCTCAGCCAGCGGGTCCTGCAGGCGGCGACCGATGGAGACAGCGCCACGCAGGGTCACATCCAGCTGCGGGAATTCTTTGGCAGCGTTTTCAGAGGCTGAGTACACCGATGCCCCGGCTTCACTGACCATCACGGCAGTAATCGCCTGGCCCGGTAGCTGAC
>JAIBDV010000052.1 GCA_024686055.1 Neptuniibacter sp. | reverse complement strand
GACGCGCACGGAGTGCGCTGCTACAAGAGCATGGAGGTTCTGCAGCTGTTCGCGCCGCGAGCGTCCGGGACTTGTGCCTATACCTGACGCGCACGGAGTGCGCTGCTACAAGAGCATGGAGGTTCTGTAGCAGTTCGCTCCGCGAACGTCCGGGCCTTGTGCCAATATCTGACGCGCGCGGAGCGCGCTGCTACAAGGGCAGTATTACGGTGCTTTACGATCCTGCACCGCATACTGGCTATCGGTTTCTACGGCGGGCAGCTCCATCTGTTGCAGTATATCCGCCATGAGGGGGCCACAGGCCCGGCCGCCGGTCAGTTTTGAGTAGCCCAGCATGCAGGCGAAGGCGATCCGTCTGCCGCCGGTTTCCCTGGGTTCCAGCCAGCCGGTCAGCCAGGCTGAATTGAGGGAGGCCCCTCTTTCCTTGTCGTTAGACTGGATAGGTGCGGTGCCGGTTTTAAGATATATCCGTGCGCGCAGGTCCGCGTAGCGTTTGTTGGCAAAGGCGATTTTGGCCGTGCCACTCACTGGCACGGCTTTCATACCGGCGTGGATACGCGACAGATCGATGTTTAATACGGCCGGTGCAGGCGGTGTGGCGGCCTCTGCGTTGAGGTTTTTTAACAGGTGAGCACGGCTCAGTTTGCCGGTGGCCAGGGTCGCGGCCAGCTGGGCAATGTGCAGGGGTGTTACCTGCATTCGCAGGCCAATGGCGGCCTGGCGTACACTGCGGCGGCTTTCGTAAGGGTCCAGCCGGGAGGCGGTCGCTTTTAACAGATCACCGTTGCGCCAGTTAAAATCGGCAGGCAGCAATCCACCGTCCAGCCGGGTGTTGTCCAGAAATCCCAGTGTGCGCACCATGGCTGTGACCGGCCGCTGATCATCCAGCCCGGCCGGGGTCAGTGCCCGCGCATGCACCATGCCGATAGCACCTTTGGCGGAAAGCAGCGTCTTATCTGATTTATCGGCTTGCCAGGCAAACCAGGTATTTAATGAGTCCCGAATCGCTTCGGACAGGCCATAATGCTGCTCGCCTTTCTGCAGCATATTGCGCGGTGTCTCGAAAATGCCATGCTTGCGAAAATTCACAATCGGATTGTGTTTCAGGTCGCTGGGGGATCTGAGCTTGCGTGGATGGAAGCAGCCATTCTGCGCCGGGTAGCAGTCTGAGCGGGTGGAGAATTCATAGCCGTTGTTATGCCCGGCCTTATCCAGCGCCACCATATCCATCCCTTTCAGTTCCTGTAGCAAATCAGGATCCTGCAGGGCGGCTTTTTCCAGCGCTAGCGCGACCACCAGTTTAAATACTGAGCCGGGGGCGTTATAGCTGTAGCCATCATGCTGGAATGTACGCGGTCGCAAGGGCGAGCGGCGAAAGTCCGAGGCATCAAAGGCGTAAAGGTCCGGCCAGTGGACATCTTTTGGCGCTTCAGGAAAAGAAGCCGCCGCCAGAATCTCACCGCTGTCGGCATCCATCATCAGCACACTGCCCAGCCGGTCCGGGTGTGGGTTGCTCAGCACAGAGTGCTGCAGTTTATCCCGTACGGATTGCTGTAAAGCACTGTCCAGGGTCAGATCCGCTGTTACCTCCGTATAACCATGTTTGCCAAGGCGACTGAGCATGCCGCCAAGGCTGCGTTGATGGCCCTGGGACAGGCCGAAAAGCGGGTCAACATAACCGGCAATGGACGGCGTCAACGTATTGAAGTTTTCCCAGACTACCGTGCCATCGCGATCACGCAGGGTGACGGGAATAGCGGCCATACGTTCGCTGGCCTGTACGGTTTGCTGGTTGTTCCACACCGGTTTGCCCTTTCTGACCTGCACCGGCTGATGATCCGCCTGATAAAGACGGCGGGCCTGTGCCGGGTGTAACGGTCGCACGTTTAGCGTTATCGACTCCGCCCCCTGCCGTGGTGATACCACCAGGGTACGCGCCAGCTGCTGCGCCTTGCTGCACTGGTGAGTCATACATTTATACGCGGATGACAGCAAACGGCCCTGACTCAACCGGACCTGCTGGCCGATCACCAGCAGCTTAAACTGTTCCCGGCCGGTGGCGGGCTGGTTGAATATCAGCCGCAGTTCCGCCGCCTCGCTGCCCTCAAAATTTTTCACCATCAGCCAGTCGGACCAGTCCCTTGGCAGGCTGTCGAACAGACCCCCGGAGCGTAAAGGCGCGCGGCCACTGAACGGCACCGGCCGGCCGCCGATTTTGGCTTGCCAGGGCAGCGAGTCTTTTCCGTTCACCAGTGCCTGGGCCCCACTATTCAACACTTTGAAACGTAGCCCGGCAGGTCGCGACTCGCGATTCCAGCGTTTGATGTGCTTGCGGATATAATGCCCCGGCGCGCTGTAATGTAGTGCCTGCAATCGATCACGTTTGTGTTGGGGCCAGGGGCTGCCCGTCAGTGCAGCGGCCACGGCCGCATCTCTGGGGGCCAGCCAGACCTGACCATCCGCCTGCGCCCGGATCAGATCATCGGTTACCGCAGCGGCAAACAGCTGGCTGTCTTCCTGCTGATAATCGCGCGACTGGGCCAGATAACGGCCGGTGGCCAGACGCTGGCGAGACAGGCTCTCATCACTGCCGATGGGGGGAAAGTGATAAACCACAGCGGTTGGCTGTTCCTGCTCGGGGCTGGCCTGTAACAGGGTGATTTTCAGCAGCCCCAGGTCCGCGGCGCAACGCTGTGACGGGCTTCCGGCTCGACGCTCCAGTTTCAGGGCATACTGCCAGTGTGTTCCGCTATCATCCGTCGGCCCCCATAACAGCCAGCCCAGTTTGCCAAATTGATAGCCCCGGCGATGGCTGTTACGGCTCAGCGGTTGCTGATCAGATAACCAGGCAACCGGCTGGTTATCCCCCAGCAGATAAAGCCCCAGGGAGGCGAAGGGGTTCGCCACGGGTTCCAGGTAAGCGTTCTGCGGGTAGCTGTTGATCATGGCATCGGGAATATCCAGCGCCTCACCGCCCTCTGTCGCGCGCGCGTCATCAATCAGGGGGTTGGCGATGCCGTTATGGGGTTTGCGGCCCCTGGCGATATTGGCGTCCATCAATGCCTGTAACTGCGCCCAGCTGACACCGGCATATAATGTTTTCATGCCGGTGTTTTTAGCCCGCGGGTTGGCGGCCTGGTCACACATATCCACGGTATGCTGGGTGATTTGTCTGGCGCCATTGATCACCAGCGCCGAGCCATAGGGCAGCTGGGAGGGATAAAATCCGCCGCTTTTTTCAACCACCAGACCGTTTTCCAGCACCCAGTCCGCAGGCGCGCTGGCCGCCTCAAATTTTCCGCTGTCCTGGTACACACCGTACAGGAGCCAGCTGAATAGCGTTGCTGTGCCTGCAATCAGCAGCAGGGTAATCCGGCCTGATGTCATGGGTAATCTCCTCTTCCCGCTCTGAAGAAAGATTACCGGGGAGATACGAACGATCGGGTTGTTATGTGTGTGGTTTGCCGATGTCGGGAGAAAACCACCCGGTTCTGCGGTCATACCTCGCAACAGATTACGGTGTCGATGTCAGTGGCACCTGCAAACGAGGCGTTGTATGAACCATCAACCCGACCACAGCATCAACATCTCAGGCATGGAGTACCGGCTGGAGCGGCTGCTGGCCGAAACCGGTACCTGCCGCGTGTGGGCGGCGGTGGAAGAGGCAACGGACAGATCGGTGGCGATCAAAGCCTTTCACACCCTGTCAGCTGAGACCATGCAGAGCATCATCGGTGAAGTTTCACTCTATAACGACCTGCCTGAGGTGGTGTGTAAACGCTTTGTACCTTTTTACCACCATGGCTGCTGGCGTGATGGCTATGCCTTTGTGATGGCACGGATGGACACTGATCTCAGTGGCATTTGTTTTGGCCATCACCGGCCACAGATACTGGTCCGGCTCTGGCTGGATATCGCCCAGGCGTTGCACTGCCTGCACAGTAACGGCTACCTGCATCTGGATCTCAAGCCGGAAAATATCCTCTGTAATTACGATCTGAAACGTTTCTACCTGGGGGACTTCGGCACCCTCAAAGCTCTTAGCGCCCCGGACCGAGCTGTCAGTAGCGGGACGCCAGGCTGGATGGCCCCGGAGCAGTGCTACCGCCAGCTCGATGCCGCCGGACGGCAGGTGTATATGCTCAGTATCACAACGGACATACATGCGTTCGGCCTGCTGATGTACGCGCTGATTACTGACCGTCTACCCAGCGCTGATGAGGGGCTGCCATTTGAAGGGGGGCTGAGCCAGCCAGATATCGAAGCCCTCCAGCGCAGTCTGCATCCACTGGCGTTTGAGCCCTGCCTCAGCCAGCAGCTCGGCAGGATGATCGAGCAGTGCCTCCGGCGCTGTCCCGATGAGCGCCCGGCGGACCTCAACGCACTGATCCGACTGTTATCAAGCCTCAATGGTAGCGCTGATACGACGGCGCCTGCCTCCTTTCGATCGGCACAGCATCTGCCCCCCGCTGCGGCGATCCCATTGATGCTTGATTCACCTGAAGGCCCCTCTGCACGCGGGGGTCATCGGGGCGTGGTGATGCTGGCGCTGTTACTGGCCGCCAGCCTGCTCAGCTATGAACTTATCAGCTGAACAGCCGTTTGTGTTTCCCCGGTACTTAACAGACAGACCTTAAGCAGATCAGAACGGGCTTTGAGAGCAAGGCTCGCCGCCCCAGAACAGGAGTCCATCATGACTGACCGCATCAAGCACTGGCCCCATCGCCTCGTTGCCCTGCTGCTCTGGTTGTTGTTTGTGCTGGTCGTGCTGTTTCTGATTCAGCAGGCACCGCCCTGGCTCCGGCTGCAAGAGGTGCGTATTGATCTGGATACCGGGGACACCGTGGTGCTGGGCCAGCAGGAACTGGCGGCAGCCGCAGCGGAACCGCGGCACCTTCGTATCGGCCGCGGGCCAACCGGATGGTGGGTGCAAAACATCGCCAGCGACCACAAACTGCTGATCGACAAGAATACCCCCCAGCCCGCCCGTCGGTTAGTACTGGTTGCCGGGGATATTGTGCAGATCGGCCGTCACGCGCTGCCAATCTATCAGGCATCGATTGAGGGAATTCGCTTCGGTCGTCAGACCGATAACCTGTCCCTGTTCAGTTATGCGCACGGGGCACTGCAGCACACCGGCCAGCCAACGCCAACCTGCCGTGAAGAGGCCGAGGTGCCGCTGATGGCACAGCTCAAAGCGCTGGACCCTTTTAATCTGCGCACGCCTGCCATCATGCTCGGTGGCATGGCCGATTGCGGTCATAATGTCAGTCTGGCGGGCGTCGCCCACAATGCCCTGCAACTGCGTTATCAGCCTGAGGGCTGGCAGCTGCAACCGGGCACGCAGTTCAGCCAGCTAAGCCAGCCAGTCAGTGTTCGTCGGGCGGGTCGCACCCTGGATCTGCGTGACCAACGTAATCCGCTCTATGACAACAGCAGCCTGATCGCCGGTTACAGTCAGTTCAAGGTGCAAGTCAGCGGCCGCTCCCTCAGCCTGATCCCACAGTATCGTAGTCAGCGGGTACTTGAGCGGCCCGAGACCGACCCGCGCATCCGCCAGCGCTGGCAGGCCGATTACCGTCTCACCCTGGGGCTGAACCATCAGCAAGGGCAAGGGCCTCTTGTCGGGCTGTCTTACCTCAGCCAGTCTTCTGCCGATGCGCTTCCCAGCTGGTTGACGGGATCTGCGCTGGCACTGGTGCTGTTCACGCTGGCTTATCGCTGGAGCCGCACCCACTACAGCCGGCCCGCACCCCGTCAGAGTGTCCGGCTGGCTTTGTTCACAAGCCTGACAGCGCTGTCCTTTGTTCCCTTTATTCTGCCCGTCTCACCGCTGGTCGCCCTGGCCAACCTGTTACTGGCCAGCCTGATCTGGGCGCTGCAACCTGTGGCCACCGCCACGGCACGGCACCTGCGCCTGCTTACCCTGGGCCTGTTTATGCTGGGCATCGCCGTGCAGTTACAACTGGCACTGGGCGCGGCGGAGTCCCACTGGAACACTCATATGATGAAAACAGCCACCCTTTGCGCCGCCGCCAGCTGGGGCATCCTGGCGCTTTGTGCCTGGCTGGAAACCCATAAACCTTCGCTGGATATTCTGGAAGTTCGCTGGCGCTGGCTGATCATCCCCACCCTGGGCCTGCTGGCACTGCAATGGCTGTTCGGCTATGAAGGTGGACTGGGGCCTTTCCAGCCGGTTGAGCTGGCTAAAACCGTACTGGTGTTAATCACCGCCGCCGCCCTGGCGCAACGGCTGGATATGCTCAACCGCGATTATTTCCTCGACCGGCTGCGGCTATGGGGCGGTGTACTGGGGGTGGTGATTCTGTTCCTGGCCGTGTTTGGGGTACTGCTGATGCAGTTGAACGACCACTCGCCCATTGTGCTGATGACCTTCTGGGGCGCAGCCATGCTGGCGATCTATATCTATCTGTCGCGCAGTGATCGCCGCCGTCATCTGGGGCTGCTGGCCCCGGCGGCGCTACTGGCGATGATCACCCTGGCCAGTGTTGAACGCGATGGCCTGCAGGATCTGGAACTGCTGCCGCAAAGTGATCGTTTTAGCGTATGGGCACAGCCCGCGCTTCACCCCCATTCGGGTTACCAGTTCCGGGCTGCTCAGGCGATGATCCAGAGCGGCGGCCTGGACGGCAACCTGGTGCAGGGACTCACCGCTGCACGGCCCTTTATCCAGAATGGTCCGGTGATGAATGTACCCGCCGTGCAGGATGATTTTATGCCCACTTTTGTTCTCCATCAGTTCGGTGCCCTGTTCGCCCTGGCTCTGGTTATTGTCCAGTGCCTGGTGATCCATACCGTGCTGATGGCCGGGCTGAAATTTCGGCAACACACCCAACGGGCGGATTACCGCAAACGCGCATTGGGGAACTTCGCGTTCCTCGTACTGGCAGGCAGTGCCGGCATGCTGCTGGGGCACTTTATCGTCTCCTGGGGCTCTAATCTTGGGTATTTGCCCGTGATGGGCCAGCCAATGCCACTGCTCAGTTCCGCAGGCAGTAATCTGATTTTATTCTGCGCCCCGCTTCTGGCCGCAGCTTACGTATGTGCAAAGGAAGGAAACCATGACCGGTCATGATGTTTGTAAAAATCTGATTCACAGTGGCGTTGTAACGGGTTTCAGTCAGACCGATTACATCGACCTCGCGCCGATGCTCTGGAGCAGACTGCCCCGCAGTAGCTGGCTAAAACCCCACCTGGGTGCTTGCCTGCGCGACGCACTGGAGCAAAACCTCTATATCGCCGAAACCCCGGATAAACGCCGTAAACGACAGCTGTATAGCCATATTCGCATCGCCATCTCCGCCAATATTTATACCAGCCTGGAAGCCCGCTTTGCCGGTGATTTTCCCGCCAATATAGAAGCCGAACTGGCCAGCCTGCACGCGGAAGATCTAAAAGGTCTCAAACAGCACAACCGTAGTATTCGTTATCGAATTGAGCCTGATGCCGACCTGCCGGATGACACCGTTAAATACCGCTTTGGCGTGGCGATCTATGTCCGAGGCTTTGGCGAGAAAGCGCGCTGGCATATCCGTTTTAACACCCCGGAGGGGGCGGACGGCGATGGCATTATCCCCCTGCACGCTGAGGAATCCACTGTACTGATAGGCCCTGATCTTTATCAGAGCAGCTACGCCTTCCGCGACTGGCCCCTGAGCAAAGACGTGCAGTTGCTGATCGCTCAGAAACAACAGGGCACCGGTGCCCAGGTGACGCTCAAGGCCGTCAGTGGGATTGCCGATAATGGCATCCAGGCCACCGCCGATGGCTGGAGCATCACCGACACTCAGGGTAACTGCATGGTGATTCGGTACGCCCCGGTGGAAAACGCGGCCTATCTGCAGAACAGCTACACCCAGATGGATGCCCGGCCGGGCCACTGTGTATTTTTCCAGCCGGTGACCGAGCCCATACAGCACAACCGCCGGGCCACGGACAACATCAGCTCACCAACACCGGTGGCGGCTGATATGGACAGCATGGCCACCAGTTGTGAGGTAGAAACCGGACCGGCAACCGACAGCCATATCCATACTCCCGCCAGGCACGCCGCGCGTAATGTTATTACCATGAAACGGCCACCAATCAAGGGCCACACCGTGGCCAGCCCGGCCAAAAAACCGTCGGGGCTTATCATCCGGGGCATCGCCCTGCACCGCTCAGCCCTGTCCACCCAGGCCAACGGTGAGTTACGCCTGCCGCTGGCCAGTCTGGTAACTGGCCACCAGAGCGATGTTGTCGCCGGCGGGCACCTGATAATCAATGACGCAGGCGAGCTGCTGCTGGAATACAATGGCCGCACCAGCGTGCTGGACCGACACGCCCCCGTGACCCTGCCGGGTGTTGATCTGCAGCTCTATCCCACTCCAGCGGCGCTGCAAGATGACTACCTCGGCTGGCTGGCCCTGCCCCAGGCCCTGTTGCTATCCAGCCTGAACGAACCCTCTATTTTTCAACTTGATCCTCAGGAGATTAATCAGGCACTGGCGCAACATCGCCAGCTCAGCCTGCCCGCACTGATGGCGCCACAGTCAACAGCCCCCGCACAGATCCAGCAAAAAGGCCCCCATGTCGCCCTGAAAACCGGCGCTCACGGCAGTAGCTACCTGCTACCACAACGCGATAAAAGCAGCGCGCATGCCAAAGGTCACCTGCTGCCACCCCATACCACTGTGGTCCGAGACAAAGCCGCCGCCTTCATGCTTATCTGCAGCCAGTACGTCCTGGAATACCGGCCAGCGGAAGCGGTGACGTTAAGAGAGGCCTGATGGCACCGTGCAGGCCAGCGGTTCATCACACAGCATCAGAGCCGTACAGTCTGTGGGGGCTCAGATTTTTTTGAAACCAACGTTTTTTTGTATCACTAACGCAATTGTGGGGCTATGAAATAACTAATGAACCCTCGATAATTAACAGGTTAATAATTGTAAACGAGGATAGTGTATGCTGTTCTGTGGTTTTATTAGAATCGGTCTGTGACAAAGGCTCGTCGAGCCAGCTTGTACAGGTTTCACACGGAAGTTTAACGTCAAGTCTGGATCTATGAATCAACGTAGTTTTAAAGCAAACCACTACCTGCGTAATCTGGTTTACCTGATTATTAGCTTTGTGTTTTCTCTACCGCTGCATGCCGGTGGGCTGGCGTTCACCGACGAAGAACAGCAGTGGCTGGATGCACACCCGGTGCTCCGGGTGCCAAACCTGCGTACCTTCCCGCCGTTCAACTTCAATGAAGACGGCACGCCTAAAGGCTATACCATTGATTATCTGAATCTGATGGCCCATCTGACGGGAACGCGTATTGCGTTTATCACCGATAAATCATGGCACCAGCACCTCAGCATGCTGAGAAATGGGGAACTGGATGTTATTCCTCATATTGCAATCACGGAGGAACGGGCAGAATTCATCGATTTCACTCCGTTTAACCATGTTGAATATACCAGTGGGGTCGCCATAAGCAGGGATGCGCAGATCGGAAATATCGATGACCTGAACGGTAAAGTTGTTGCGGTTGTCAAAAAGTCATTCCTGCACGGTTACATGACCAGCCATTACCCCACAATTTCTCTGCTGTTGGTCCCCTCCACACGAGCCGCGACCTCGGCCGTTGCCGCGGGTAAGGCTGACGTTGTTATCAGTAATCTGCCTACGCTGAATTATTATATTCAGAAAGACTGGTTAACCAACCTGCATATCACCCGAATAAAAGGGTTTGACCTTCCCTCGAAAGTTGCCCTGCCCATGGGCGTTGCCAAAGGCAATAATGTCCTGAGTAGTATCCTGGTCAAAACTAATCGTGCTATTTCTTATGCGCAACGGTCTGCTTTGAAGCAGAAGTGGATGAGTCTGGGAGCCACCTCTGGCAACAGCCAGGGGTTCACTGAAACAGAGCAACAGTATCTGAGCAGCAAAACGCACTTAAATGTCTGTATCGATCCTGACTGGATGCCACTGGAAGGCCTGCAAGACGGGAAACATATCGGCGTTGCCGCAGACTTTATCGCCGGATTTCAGCAGACCCTGGGGATTCCTGTTCAGGTCGTCAAAACAGCCTCCTGGTCGGAGTCGCTACAGGCTGGCCGCCGGGGCGAGTGTGACTTCTTTTCGCTGATCATGAACTCGCCTGAGCATGCCCGCTATCTTTCGTTTACCAAACCGTATATTCAGACACCGCTGGTGTTCGCCACCCGCTTTGAAGAGTTATATGTCAGTGATATTTCTGCATTAAAAGGGGAAAAAATTGGCATCGTTAAAAACTATGCATCAAAGGCTGTACTGGAAAAAAACTTTCCTGGTCTGGTTTTCGTTGATGTAGACAACATCGCCGATGGCCTGAAAAAAGTCAGTGAAGGTGATCTTTTTGGTTATGCAGACTCGCTCATCTCTATTGGCTACTGGTTGCAAAATCATTACAACGGACAACTCAAAGTGTCCGGTGAGTTTGATGAGTCATGGAAGCTAGGCATCGGGGTAAACCGGGATGACCCCGTTTTAAAAGGTATTTTTGATAAGGTCGTTAACCAGTTAACGGCCGATGAACAACGTAAAATCATCAGTAAGTGGATCACCATCAACTACCAGACCGGTATCAACTGGTACATCACTTTGTTACCGGTTGTTTGCGTCATCATATTTTTTGGGGTTCCGCTGTTCTGGTATCGCAAGATTAACAACCGGCTTCGCGTCGAAGTTGAGCGACGAACCATTGCCGAAGCCTTTGCCTTACGGCTGGCCAAAACCGATCCACTGACCGGGCTGCTTAACCGCTATGGTAGTGAAAGCCTGCTCGATCAGGAAATGGCCTGTTGCCGCCGTTCTGGCAGCCGTGTCTGTATGATGATTATGGATATTGACCACTTCAAAAGTGTCAACGATCAGTATGGTCATCAGGTGGGTGACGAGGTGTTGAAAGCGCTGGCGGACTCCCTGAACCTGATGACTCCACAGGGCGACCGTGTTATCCGCTGGGGAGGAGAAGAGTTTTTAGTGCTGGTGCCTGGTACTGGCGTGAATCAGGCTATGCAACTGGCGGAACAGCTACGGCAGACAGTTGAAAACATTAGTCGCCCAGGCCTTCCCCGCTTCACTGTCAGTATCGGGGTAGCCGAATTTCGTTCTGAACAGACGTTTTCTCAGTGGTATGAAGAAGCAGACAAAGCACTTTATAAAGCCAAAGGGACAGGACGAAACCGGGTGGTTGCGGAGAATACTCGGGTCAGCAGTAAGGTGCCTGCCTTAATATAAGTACGTTTCAGTGTATATCTCTATTCATAAAGTCGGTGATCACTGAAGGGAGATACCCTGGCTGACAGGGTGAAACAGCCTGTGGGCAAACGCCCACAGGAATTAACGACAGGCCGGTGCTAGTGATCAGATTTCAGCAGCT
>JAIBDV010000367.1 GCA_024686055.1 Neptuniibacter sp. | reverse complement strand
TATTTATGGTACGTTAGCGGCTGAATTTCTGACATCTTAAGCCAGACAGGGTGTTATGAAAGCCAACACCCGCACTCGCAATCAGTTCTCACCGCCAGAGCACCCAATCGCAACCAGCCGAACTGAAACAGCACGGCTCAGTACAATGCTCGTCACGTTTGAGACACCAAAAAAACGCGGCTGATCAGCCGCGTTTTTAAGGTTCGCTATAGCAGGAGCAGGCTTAGCCTACCTGTTCAGCGATGATCTGTTTCCACTTCGCCGGGCCGGTGTTGTGAACAGACTCACCGTTGGTATCAACAGCTACCGTTACCGGCATATCTTTCACATCAAACTCGTAGATCGCTTCCATACCCATTTCAGGGAAGGCCAGTACTTCGGCATTGGTGATCGCCTTGGATACCAGGTAAGCAGCGCCACCGACAGCCATCAGGTAGACCGCTTTGTTGTCCTTGATCGCCTCAATGGCCACCGGACCGCGCTCAGATTTACCGATCATGCCCAGCAGACCAGTGCTTTCGATTACCTGGCGGGTGAACTTGTCCATCCGGGTTGCGGTTGTCGGGCCAGCCGGGCCTACAACTTCATCACCCACTGGATCAACCGGGCCTACGTAGTAGATAAAGCGACCTTTCAGATCAACCGGCAGCTCTTCGCCTCTATCCAGCATCTCAACCATACGCTTGTGTGCCGCATCACGACCGGTCAACATTTTACCGTTAAGCAGAACGGTTTCGCCGGGTTTCCAGCTCAGTACATCTTCCGGCGTCACGGTGTTCAGATCAACACGACGGGTGCTGGCACCGACTTCGAAGGTTACTTCTGGCCACTGATCCAGGCTTGGTGGCGTCAGAATCGCCGGGCCATTGCCGTTCAGGGTGAAGTGGGTGTGACGAGTCGCGGCACAGTTCGGGATCATGCACACTGGCAGCGATGCTGCGTGGGTCGGGTAATCCTTAATTTTGACATCCAGCACGGTGGTCAGACCGCCCAGTCCCTGCGCGCCTATACCCAGATCATTCACCGCATCCATGATTTCCAGACGCAGCTCTTCAACCCGGTTCTGCGGGCCACGCTCGCGAATATCGTGGATATCGATCGGGTCCATCAAAGACTCTTTCGCCAGCACCGCAGCTTTTTCAGCGGTACCACCAATACCCAGACCCAGCATGCCTGGTGGACACCAGCCTGCACCCATGGTCGGTACGGTTTTCTTCACCCATTCAACGATGCTGTCAGATGGATTAAGCATCACCATCTTGGATTTATTCTCGGAGCCACCGCCTTTGGCCGCTACATGTACTTCAACTTCGCCGCCTTCAACGATTTCGTAGTGGATCACCGCTGGCGTGTTGTCTTTGGTGTTCTGACGCTTGCCGGCAGGATCAGCCAGAATGGAGGCACGCAGTACGTTATCCGGATGGGTGTAAGCGCGACGTACGCCTTCGTTCACCATATCGGTCACGTTCATTTTGGCGTCCCACTGCACATCCATACCCACTTTCAGGAACACGGTAACGATACCGGTATCCTGACAGATTGGACGCTGGCCTTCGGCACACATACGGGAGTTGATCAGGATCTGCGCCATGGCGTCTTTCGCCGCCGGATTCTGCTCTTTCAGATACGCTTCGTGCACACCCTGGATAAAATCAATCGGGTGATAATAGGAGATAAACTGTAAGGCATCGGCAATGGAGTTGACGAAGTCATCTTGACGGATAACAGACATAGGAGGCTCTCCTGTAAACTCTGGTGAAGGCGAACGGGCTGCGGCAAGCCGCTGTCGTGCCACGGTAGTAATTCGAGCTGACCACATATTGCGGGTGCCCGGTTATCATGGGCGCGGATTATACACCAAAACAATCGCTTACCGCAGAGCCAGAGCCCGAGCCGAATGGCCCTGGGCCTTTAGCTTTTGGTCGTAGAAAGCGACCTGTCAGAAGTAATAGCGGCTGGCAAACTGCAACTGGCGCTCCACCAGATCAACCGGCTGATTCTCATAAGTACGGCCACGGCGTGTACTCTGCAGCCAGTTAAACTCACTCAGCAAAAACCAGTTTTTCTGTAGCTGATAACGGTAGGCCAGGGTGAACGCCTTGCCATACTCATCGTTATTATCGCCCCAGACCCCGTCATAATCTGTCACCGAGAACTCTTCCACCCGACCGGTAACCCGGTGTGGCTTCGCCGACCAGCTCAGGGCCAGCCAGCCACTGCGGTAATCGTTATTGACCACATCTTCCCGGCTTGGCTTCTGCATCAGGGTATCCCCCTGCATCACCTGACCACTGAGGCTGAAGCGACCCGGCAGTTTCCAGCGAAAGCCAGCCCAGCCAAAGCGGGTACGCCAGCCATACTGGCCGTTAGTCTGTTGATAGGCAATTGCCCGGTTATCAAACCAGCCCAGTTGTAATAGCCCTTTACGCGGGAATTTCACTTCACCACTGAGGGTGTAACCCGGTCGGTCATCATCTTCATGGAAGGGATCAGAAAAGGCGGCCTGCTTCGACAACACGGTCTGACGGGCAGGCATATTCTGTACCGGCAGCTTTTCATGCAACAGGGTCTGGCGGCTGCTCTGCATCCAGCCATGCCAGGACAACTCCGCACCCGCGGGGTCGTTATGCACAAACACCGAGCCTTGCAACTTGAGGTCATAAGGGCGACCACTAAACCGGCCCAGCCATTCTGCGGTATATTCCAGCCCGGTGGAGCGTAACTCTTCACCCACCCAGCTGTTCATGGTGGAAGGCGTTAACGTATTGGGAGTCGACCAGGCCGTGGCGTTATTTTCCAGCGAGATAGCCGGATAGAAAATCCCCAGCCGCAGCCCCTGACGCAGCCCGCCAGCGGAAGGTAAGGTGCGGTATTTGAAATAAACCTCGGTCAGCCCCAGGCCATCCTCAACCCCATCCAGGTAACCATTAGCGACTGCGTGCAGGCTGAGGTTATTGTCCCATACAAGTTTTCCTGCCAGCCCCGCCTGCGCAATCGACAGCTGATCACCATCGTTGTAGCGAAACTTGCCCAGCCCTCCGTTGACATAACTGTCGATACCGTCAGTCACGCTATAGCGCAGATCCATAATCCCGGCCAGATCCGCTTCTACGGCCTGAACTGAGGGGGCAACCAGTGCCATCAATGGCAACCAGGTATACTTCATTCCACCGTACTCCTTCGGGGGTCGTAAGGGCTGTCCGACAACCACTCCGTCAATTCGTCAGCAGGCTTGGGCCGACTGATAAAGTAGCCCTGGGCCAGATCACAGCCCTGCGCTGCCAGCCAGTCCAGGGTGGGCTGATCTTCTATTCCTTCGGCGACCACCGACAGCCCCATATCGTGGGCCATGCGGATGGTCGAACGGACAATAATCTGATCATCGACATCGCAGGACACTTTATCGACAAACGAGCGGTCAATTTTCAGCTCATCCACTGGCAGCTGTTTAAGCTGTGCCAGCGATGAGTAGCCGGTGCCGTAGTCATCAATCGACAGCTTGATACCCGCCTCTCGAATC
>JAIBDV010000408.1 GCA_024686055.1 Neptuniibacter sp. | reverse complement strand
TATGAGCGCCGAGGAGGCGCTGGCATCGTTCAGCCGGGGGCAGTGCGATGTGGCGGGCTTTCATCTGCCATCAGAGTACCTGAGTGACACGTTATACGAGACCTATCGCAGTTATCTCAAGCCGCGGGCGCATAAGCTGATCAGCTTTATTACCCGCCAGCAGGGGTTAATGGTTCGCCCCGGTAATCCGCTGAGCATTCATACCCTGGCTGACCTTACCCAGGGCGGTGTCCGCTTTATCAACCGACAGAAAGATGCAGGCACCCGCGCCTTGCTGGATGAAATGCTCCGTTGTCAGGGGCTGGATAGTACGCAGATTGTCGGTTACACCACGGAGGAATACACCCATTCCGCGGTTGCGGCCCATGTAGCAGCCGGGATGGCCGACGCCGGTTTTGGGGTGCAGGCAGCGGCGGCACAGTTCGGGCTGGAGTTTGTGCCACTGACGTCGGAGCAGTACTGGTTATTGTGTCGTAGCGATGCGGTGATGCAGGAAGCGCTGCAGCGTTTCTTACAGGTGCTTGCCGCGCCCGAATTTTGTCAGGCAGTATCGCTGTTACCTGGATATAGTGAGCATAATTGCGGTGAGTTAGTTGATCTGGAAAGGGTTTTTGATCGATAAATCATAATCCTGCTGTAATATTGGCTGGCTCTGCCGACAGAATTATCTATGCTTTGTTTTATCAGGCTGGCTTCGGTACCAGCAGAAAGACAGGATGTTTAATGTGAAAGTTTTGCCTCTGGCTGTATTACTTAGTGCTGTGTTGATGGGGTGTGGTAGATCAGAACCGCCGCCTAAATCATCTGCGACCGGAGCCCAGCTGTTCGAGCATTATTGTGCCAGTTGCCATAGAGCCGAAGGTACGGGTAACTTTCTGAAAGGTATTCCTGCTAATGCACTGACCCGGCTGGGGCCTGATGAGGTGGTCGATCTGATTCGTAAAGGTAATCCGGAAAAATCGAAGATGCCAGTATTCAGTGATCTGAGCCGTTACCAGGCTGAACGGATCACCCTGCATCTGTGGAAGCTACGTGAGACGCTGGTGGAAAAGCGCAGCCGGTAAGTTGACTTGAGCTGCTTATAGTTGTGATCGGTAAAAGTAAAAAGGCCCGCATGAAAATGCGGGCCTTTTAAATACCCGGCCAGGTGGGCCGGGTATCTGCTGTTACAGCTTAATAACGGAAGCGGTTGAGTTTACCTTCCAGCTGTTTAATCAGTTCAAACAGCTGGCTGCTCTGCTGGTTCACCTCACCGGCCCCATCCGACAGCTCGTTCGCCGTATCGTTAATGGTAACGACACTGCGGGAGATATCTTCAGATACTGAGCTTTGCTCATCGGCGGCGGTGGCGATCTGACTGGTCATATCATTGATCTGAGCGATAGCATCAACTACGGTATCGAGCTGGCCGGCGGCGTTCTCCGCTCGCTCAATACAGTTGCTGGTATAGCTACTACCATTTTCCATTGCTTTCTGCGCCTGGCGGGAGCGCGTTTGTAGCTGTTCAATCAGGCCCTGAATTTCAGTGGTGGAGTTCTGGGTTTGCGACGCCAGATTACGGACTTCGTCGGCGACAACCGAGAAGCCTCGGCCCTGTTCCCCGGCGCGAGCGGCTTCAATCGCAGCGTTCAATGCCAACAGGTTAGTCTGCCCGGAAATACCGCTGATAACCTCAACGATTTTGCCAATATTTTCGCTGTCCTGGGCCAGCTGGTCCATGATGGTGCCTGCCTGCTCCATCTCAATTGCCAGTTCACGAATAGCATCTACCGAGTGGTATACATTACTAGAACCTTCCTCTACGGCTGTTTTCGCGCTGGTCGCGGCACCTGAGGTGTCCGCTGCACTCTGGGCAACCTGGGTGGCGGAGGCAGACATCTCGTTGATGGCAGCGGCCACCATCTCAATTTCCTGACGCTGGCGCAGTACGCGTTGATTGGTCTGTTCAGATATTTCAGCGGTACGGTTAGCGGTTACCTCAACATTGCCCATTTCGCCAGCGATATCTTTGACAATGTCGTGGGTTTTTTCAATGAAGGCATTAACGCCGTTGGCCAGATCACCCACTTCATCTTTGCGTTGCAGATCCAGTCGCTGGGTCAGGTCGCCGTCGGCAGAGGCCAGATCATTTACCCGACTGGCAGTTTGTGCAATTGGGGTGGCGATGCTTCGAGCCATCCAGCCCAGTAAAATAACGCCCAGTACTGCAATGAAAGAGCCGATCATGGTCTGCTGAGATAACGCGGTGGCGAAGTTGTCTTTCAGTACCTGTTCAGTTTTTACGACCCCAGCCAGAACAACAGACTCGGGAATTTCAATAACAACCCCCCAGCTACCACGAACCCCCGGCAATTTTACTGCGGCCAGGCTGACATAGGTGGCGTCATGCTGAGTGATGAAATCCTGGCCATTGCTTAGCTGGCTGCGAATGAAGTCGAGCTCGCTAGCTGGTAGTGGTTTGCCAATCAATGAGCGGTTAGCAGAGTGACCTGCGACCAGACCACCATTACTCAGCACCATGACCTTGCCTT
>JAIBDV010000042.1 GCA_024686055.1 Neptuniibacter sp. | reverse complement strand
CTCTGTGTACTGGAAACACCGATGGATGTATTGGCGGTCGAGCAGACCGGCAGTTTTGCGGGTCAGTACTTCGTCCTCGGTGGTCATCTGTCGCCCATTGATGGCATCGGCCCTGCCGACCTGGCCATTGACCGGCTGCTGACCCGGCTGGCCACAGGTGAGGTGAAAGAGCTGATCCTGGCGACCAATCCGACGGTAGAAGGTGAAGCGACGGCGCATTTTATTGCCGCGCAGATTGACGACGACGCGATCAAGGTTACCCGTATCGCCCACGGTGTACCGGTGGGTGGTGAACTGGAATATGTGGATGGCGGTACCCTGGCCCACGCACTGGCCGGACGCCGGACGCTGAGTTAGCACAAATCAGGAAAACCTATGTCGCAGTACGATTGGCGTGAGCTGGAGCGTTCCGCCCAGCAGCCGCAGTGGATCCGCACCGACCAGCAACTGGCCGAGCGGGTAGAATACTGGCGCACGCTGCCACTGGTCGCGCTGGATACCGAATTTCAGCGGGTTGATACGTTTTATCCGATACCGGGGCTGATTCAGCTGGCGGATGATCAGTGCTGCTATCTGATTGACCCGTTGACGGTGAAAGACTTCGCACCCTTTAAAGCGCTGCTCGAAGATACCGCCGTTGTTAAAGTGCTGCATGCCTCTACTGAGGATCTGGAGCTGTTTTACAACAGCTACGGTGCGCGGCCGCAGCCGCTGTTTGATACTCAGGTGGCCGCAGCGTTTGTTGGCTGGGGCAGCTCCATGGGGCTGCGCCGAATGCTGGAGCAGGAGCTGGCGGTGGAGCTGGATAAAGAGGCCACCACCTCTGACTGGCTGCAGCGTCCGCTGACCGATGCCCAGGAGCATTACGCCGCACTGGATGTGGCCTATCTGGCTGAAATTGTGCAGCGTCAGCAGGCGAAGCTGGCTGAACTGGGCCGCACCGAGTGGGTCGCTCAGGAGTGTGAAGCGCTGCTGGATACCGTGCTGGATAACGATCCTGACGGGGTTGAGTACTACAAGCGTTTCTCCCAGATGTATCGTAAAAATCCCAAGCAGATCGCCGCGCTGCGTGATCTGAGTGCCTGGCGTGAGATCGTGTCTCGCCGTGATGATGAGCCGCGTAACTGGGTGCTGCGTAACCAGGCGCTGTTACAGCTGATTGACCGCTGGCCGCAGAACAAAGGCCAGCTGGGGCGGCTGCCGGAGATGCGTAACCGCTCGTTACGGATTTATGGTGATCAGATTATGGCGATTCTGGCCAACGCGCAGAGAAGCGCGGTTGATCGACCGCCCGAGCCGATTCCACAGCCCTTACATATGTATTGGGCACCGCACATGAAGGCGGTAAAAGCGGCGGTACGCCAGCAGGCTGAAGCGTGGGACCTGCCGCCGGAAGTGCTGTTACGTAAAAAAGAGCTGGAAGCGCTTATTCGCTCTGCCGACAGTGAGGGAAACTATACACTGCCTGCTGATATGACGCCCTGGCGCCGCGAGGTGGTCGGGCCGCTGTTATTAAAGGCGCTTGCCGCGCTGGAGACAAAATGAAAATTGTAAGTATTTACAAAAGCCCGCGTAAGGATGAGATGTACATCTATACCGAGAAGCGGGATTTGTTGAGTAAAGTGCCTGAGGCATTGCTGGAGATGTTCGGCAAGCCAATCCATGTGATGGATATGCCACTCAAAGCAGATCGCAAGCTGGCGCGGGTTGATACCGACAAGATGGTCGCAGGGCTGGATGAGAAAGGCTATTTTCTGCAGATGCCACCGGTGAAGGATGATTACATGCTGGACCTCTATCGGGATCGTCCCGAAACCGGGGTCCGCTAAGTGGCACAGGAAGTATTCTGGCGTAGCACAGCGCTGGAAGATATGACGCCATCACAGTGGGAATCCCTCTGTGACGGTTGTGCGTTGTGCTGTTTGCATAAGGTTGAAGACGAAGACACCGAAGAGGTGTTTTACACCACGGTGGTCTGTCATCTGCTGGATTTTGAAACTTGCCGTTGCACGCGCTATGAAGAGCGTACAACGCTGGTGCCTAGCTGCGTCAAACTGCGGCCGCAGGATGTCAGCGCGTTTCACTGGCTGCCACCGAGCTGTGCTTACCGGCTGGTGCATGAAGGCCAGGATTTACCAGACTGGCATCCATTGATGACCGGTGACCCGGCCTCACAGAAAAATGCCGGTGCGACGGTGCTGAATGTGTACGAAGTCAAAGATAATGAGATCAGCGAAGATGAGCTGATCGATTATGTGATTGAGTAAGCTGACGGGCGGGCGCTCTGGCCCGCCATATTATTTTTTGCCTGGGGCCCAGGCAAAACCCCAGCCGTAGGCATCGTCTGCCTGTCGGTGGCCGTTAAAATACTCATCAAGGCGTTCGACCTTGAGTTCTCCGTTGATGTTGATTAGCCGGGCAATGACACAGAAACCCCGATCGTCAGGCCCTTCCGTCAGGCGTGTCTCGATAGGGGGCTGGCCTGGGATATGTAAGGTGGCAATGCCGCAGGTTTTGCTCCAGTTGGGGCTGCCTTCATAGATAAAGGCGTAAATCAGTACTTCCGTTATATCCGCCCATTGGTCGCCGTTGATATGGATCCACTCGCCGTCGCTGTGGGCGCCGGTGCGGTCATCGCCCTGTAGTTCGGCGTACGGGGGCTGTGAGTAATTACCGAAGTTCTTATCCAGTGCCTGGATCAGATCTTTGCGACCGTCACGGAGGTGAATATAAGCGCCGAGATCCAGGTCGATACTGGTGTCGGTGCTGAACATGCTGGCGAGCAGGCCGCCGGTTTTTTTCGGCCCCTGGTTCCAGTTCAGATTGACCCTGATCTGGCCGAAGGTATTGCTGCTGTTCTTTTTCAGGTTAATGCTGGGGCTGGTTTTTGTCAGCGTAATCTTGCTGAGATTGATCGCTGGTGCGGCAGGGGCCGCCGTCGGTGTTTGCACAACAGGAACCGGCTCGACAGGAGCGGGGCTGCTGTCTTCTATCTCGACACCGTAGTGCTCGGCCAGCGCTGCCAGTCCGCCGTTGAAGCCCTGGCAGACAAAGCGGAATTTCCATTGGTCATTACGACGGTACAATTCGCCGAGAATCAGTGCGACCTCGGACCGTGCCTGCATGGGCACATCTGCGTAACACAGAGTGTCCTGCTGGTGCTTAACAGCAATACTGGCACTGGACAGGCTGGCGATGGTGCCGCTGTCGACGGTAATGGTGAAAGCGATGCGTTGTACATCAGGCTTGATGCGCGTCAGGTCTACTTCGAAGACGGTGGTCAGTCCTTCGCGGGCCAGGCGCACACTGTTATTTTCATTGTGCTTCTGGCCATAGAATACGAAGTCCGGGTCGCTCTGTGTCTTGCCATCAGCATAGAGCTGAAAGCAGGACACATCGGCGACTTTACCGGTAGTGACGTGAACTGATAACAGGTCCGTCACAATAGACTGGTTCGCGCCTGGCATCATGGATGTTGTCACAGGCTGAATCCTTATCTGTTTAAGCCGCTATACCCTCAGAAATAGTCGCGGGCGAATGTTTCCAGGGTTGTTTCCAGTTTCTTATCCGGGCTCGGGTTGCCCAGCGAGTTGAATTTCCATTCACCGTCACGCTTGTACAGCTTGGCCATGATCATTGATACCGCGCCGTTGAAGGCTTCATCGTTGGCAATATCAAACTGGGCAAATTCTTTATCTACTCGTGATGGCGTGCCTTCGTAAATGCGGATGCGGGCGAAGGGGATTGCTTTGAAATCCTGGCCACGGAAGCTGTTCAGTACGAATGCCAGCTGCTCTGCTTCGGCAGGCAGTCGGGTTAGATCCAGAGTAATGACTTCGTTGTCCAGGCCGTCATCACCGTCCATATCGCCGGTCAGATCATCACCTGAGTGGGAAATACTGCCGCATTTTGATTTCAGCTGGCCGAAGTAGACAACATCGATCAGTTGGCGGTTAGCGTTGTACACGCCAACAGAGGCATCCAGATCCACGGCTTCTGTTTTAGTGCCACCGAAGAAACCACGTTTTTCGATCGCGCCCCAGTTGACGCCAATGCACATTTTGTCCAGTGCCCCACCGTTGTCTTTCTTCAGTGAAATACGCTGTCCTTTCTGCAGATTTATCGCCATGTTACTTCTCCTGTTGGTAATAATTAGATGGCACAAGGCTGGGATTGGTCAGCCTGTGCAGATTGTATCAGCATGTGTCAGCTGATCGGCCAGTGCCAGGGTTCGTATTGCCCAGTTGGCATGGCAGGTGCGTTCCATCATCTGTCCGTTGAGGCGAAACACCCCTTTGGCATCATCGCTTAACACTGCTCGAGCCTGTTCGATATGACGTTCGGTATAGAGTGCGTACTGTTGTTCGATCACTGCCAGCTGAACAGGGTGAATGGCGGTTTTGGCCAGTAAGCCATAGCTGATGTCGTGATTGACTTCGTTAATCAGAGTACTGCGATCGTCGATAAAATCGAATACCGGGGCGCTGAGTTCGTAGCCATGAGGGCGAAAACCGATCACCAGCTGCTCGATCACTGTACGTAGCGGGGTGTCGTAGGCGGTCAGGCCGGGCAGCCGTTTGAGTCCCATCAGGTTGAGCAGGTCGTTGCCGCCAATGCGCAGGCATAGAATTTGTTGAGAAAAGCGGTCGAGCTGGTTGCGCAGACCGGCCAGTGCCGACTGATCCAGTACTTCTGCCGTTTCCAGGGTGGGCATCACAACAAACGGTGTCGTGGTTGTGTTCAGTAAGGCCCGGTAGGCTGGCAGGGTCTGAGAGTCGGCTTTGGGAAGTACAAAGCCATCCAGCTTTTCAACGCCTTTCATTGCCAGAATCTGGCGCAGCACCTCAACATTACGCGGCCGGACAAAGCGGCGGAAATGGCCGCCAGGCGTCAGGCTGGCCAGGCTGTGGCTCAGATTACACAGAGCATCATCCAGCTCATCGGCGTTGACGGCGTCTTCGGTACAGAACACCAGCGAGCGGGCCGCGCTGATGCCCTGCTTCATAATCTGCCCCAGCCGGGGGTGGGTGCAGGGGGTGTACAGTGAGGCGCCCAGCTCGAAATAAGACATCGTCTGGCTCATCGGGCGGCCTCGCGGGTGACGTCTTTGATCAGGGCACAGGCACCGAAAGGCATATCCGGGCGCTCGATGATGCGGATGCCTTTTTCTTCGCTCAGCTGGACCAGGTGAGCGACATCTTCGTGCTGTGGGTTTTTGAGCAGCAGCAGATCAGGCACCCGCCGCAGCATGACCCGTGTGGCTTCGGCAATGCCGGGCTTGATGCGGTTGATATCGCTGACGTTGTAGTGCTGCTGCAGTTGATCCAGGAAGGCCTGATGCCGGGCCTGATGTGCTGTTCTGGCACCGGGAAGGTCGGTCAGGCTGTGGTGGCTGCTCATCTGTGCGGCGATCTGTTCGATAAACCAGACAGAGCGATCATGTTCGGTCAGGTGGTCATAGCGGATACAGCCATGGAACTGGCCCGGGCGCACCTGGCTGTTCAGGATCGAGCGTGATACCAGCCCGGACACGGTGGAGTTCATCAGTGCGCTGGGGAGGGTGTAATCTGCGTAGGTGGCGGCCACATCGGCGGTGCCGCCAATGTCTGATACCACAAAGAGTTGATCAGGAATTTTGCAATGATGGCTGCTGTTGTACTGGCCGATGGCCTGCTTCAGTTCCTGGGTGATCACACCTTTAGCGGTCCAGCCATCAATAAAGGCCAGTGATGTGTCGGCATGGCCCTGTTGTAGCAGGTAGTCCAGCGCCACGGTATCAATGCCGCGATCTCTGATAATGCTGATGCTGTAATGGCTGCAGCTGCGGCCCAGATGGTGTTGCAGGGCCCGTTTCAGGAGAACGCCGATAGGGGTGCCAGCCCGTGCCAGGGAGACCAGACAAATGTGCCCCTGGCGGCGCTCGGCAATCAGTTTTGCCAGCGTCATGATTTCGGCAGCCAGCCGCTGTTTGTACTGCGCAGTCAGCTGCAGAAACAGCTGGGTGTAGGCCTGGGTCGGGGCCGATTCCTGATGGATCAGTTCCGAGTAGTGGAGCTGACCTGACTGGATCAGGCGTTCTTTGTCTTCGATGGTGGTGAATTCAGACTTAATCGGCGTCAGTAAAAACTGGCAGTCATCGGCCGTATAGCTGCCCGTTATCGGCTCTGGCGGTGGATAAGAGGGTGTGTTCACAGCGCGGTGATCTCCTGATCGATCTGGCTGCCGGTTGGCATCAGCGCAAAGTGTGTTTCTCGCATAAACGGCAGATCGGTCAGGCTGTCACCCAGCCCCAGCGTCAGATCATTTGCGCCGACATTCAGCAGCGTCAGCAGGAAGCGGACCGCTTCCCGTTTACAGGTGTAGGGCATTCTGAGGGCCAGATTTCTGCCATTACGGTGCCAGCGACTATCAGCTGGGCGCTGGGCATTGAGGCCGGCGACCAGCTGGTCCAGCGCCTGGGCACCCTGTTCGGCGCAGTCGGTTTTGATGCTGAGGTAGGCCGGTACGCCCTGGTCGGTGATCACCCGGCTGCGGGCGGGTAGTTGCTGCTGCTCAATGATTTGCCAGGCCTGGGCATTCAGCGCATCGAGCAGTGTTTGTGCCTGTGCCAGATCATGATGACGCGCCAGGTGGGCGAGCCATTCAGGGCAGGGACTGTCGTCTGCGCGCAGAATCAGTGCGCCGTGGGAGACGATGCGGTAGTGCTGAAAAAATGGCAGGGTGACGCGTTGTAAGGCATCGGTATTACGACCGGTGACCGGGATGATCATCGCGCCGCCCTGCGCCAGGGTGCGCAGCAATGTCTGCTGGTGAGGGCAGATAAAGGAGAGCGCTGCGCCGTCTTTATCCAGCGCTGCTGCGTCTGCCTGGTAGCCGCTGGGCACTTTGCCGCGGGTCTGGATCAGGGTGTCGTCCAGATCGGTAAACACATAGGTTTGGCTGTTATTCGACATGCGGCTTCACCTGTTGAGAGTCCGCCTGTTGAACGGGCGGCTGGTACAGCGCGTGCTGGGCCAGTATCTGTGCCAGCCCGTGCGCGGCGTACTGCTGGTCGTCTTCGAGCAGCAGGCTTAGCTGGCGGTTCTGGTCGGCCAGGTTGTAGGCGTAATGGCGTACGGGGCGATCATCTATGGCAAATGCCGTTTTGCTGCGAATGGCATCACCCAGCTGAATGGGTGAGCGGGTGGTTGACTGGAACAGTACCTCGCTGCCGTTACGGGCGTGCTGTTCTGCCACCAGAAACGGCAAGTACAGATGTTCGCCGTTGCCAATAATGGTCATCGCCGGGTGGCTGCTGATGTCGGGCAGTGCCCCCTGGTACGGCATGCGGATACCGCAGCGGCCAAGATCGGTCCGGGACGGCAGCGTGCAGCTGTCGGCATCGACATCATCGGGGAGCCGGGCCTGGCAGGCCGGGTCGGGACTGAAGCTGAAACGGCCATCAAGCAAGCTGATAAAACGTACCGGGTGCGGCAGCTCGAGGTAGGGCGCTCGCTTGTCGTCATCCAGCCAGCTGACAAGGCTGACCACGACGACTTCTTTGAGGGCGGGCAAGCGAGGTAATAGCCGCTCGACCAGCAATTTCAGGGTACGGCCGGTGGAAATTTCATCGTCAACCAGTACCAGTCGTTCAGCGGCGCTGATCCCGGCCAGGCAGTCGGCCTGTGGCTGGTATAGCAGATGATCAACGGCGTGGCTGTGTGCTTCGTCCAGTGACAGCCATAAAGGCTGGTCCAGCTGGTGACGGGTGGTGTGCTGATAATAGACCGCGTCGGGCTGCAGGCGGCTCAGGCTGTCGGCGACACCAGCCCCCAGTCCGGTTGCTGTTTCGGCCATGCCGACAACGTAAGTTACCGGGCCGGGGCCGGTCAGTGTGGCCAGTTCGTCATAGGTGGCACGCATCTGCTGCGGGCTGACGGGCCAGTGCTTACCTAATACTTTGGATACAAATAGATAGCCGCGTTTGTGGTTCTGGCGGCTGGCAAAGGCCAGCAGCTCGTCCAGCGGGCGGCGTGCATGGTCAACATT
This sequence comes from Neptuniibacter sp., assembly GCA_024686055.1. Taxonomy (GTDB): domain Bacteria; phylum Pseudomonadota; class Gammaproteobacteria; order Pseudomonadales; family Balneatricaceae; genus Marinobacterium_C. Next base: position 4,731 of record JAIBDV010000042.1, on the reverse strand, counting down.
AATGGTGAGTTGACCCGCTTTAATCTGGAGGGTGGTAGAGCAATTGTTCGACATCGGGCGTTTATCCATATAACACAAGCTTAACCAGATATCGGCAATCCAGTACGTTCAGACATGAACAGGCGGCTGTGCTGTGATCCTGACTGAGAGAATTCCGGGCCCGCTCAGCAGGCCCGGAATTCGGTCGGATTAACCAGCGTTAATGCCAGACTCGGTTTCCTGTTCAGGAATGCAGTGGCGCGCTGGTCAGTCGCTTATTACGCGTTCAGGCCGTAAGCGTTGAGGAAGGCTGCCAGGCCGCCAGCGAAGCCATCACCCTTGGCGACGAAGCGCCACTGGCCGTCTTTTTTGTAGATTTCGCCAAAGATCAGTGACGTTTCAGTGCTGTAATCTTCCGTCAGATCATAGCGAACGATGTCCTGGTCGTTGTCTTTATTGGCGACGCGAATAAACGCGTTTTCGACGCCACCAAAATTCTGCTTGCGCGCGTCTGCATCGTGAATGGTGACAGCGATGAGGATTTTTTTAACCTCTGCTGTCAACGTGCTCAGGTTAACGGTGATCACTTCATCATCGCCATCACCTTCGCCGGTCAGGTTGTCACCCATGTGTTCCACAGAACCGCAGGCAGATTTGCTGGCGTTGTAAAAGACGAAACCACCATCGCCGATTGCTTTGTCGCTGTCGTCCAGCATCAGTACGGAGGCATCCAGGTCAAATGCGGAGCCATCCGTTTTACGGATATCCCAGCCGAGGCCCAGGTGGAGGTTCTGCAGTCCTGGTGCTTCTTTCTCCAGGTTGACGCGTCCGCCTTTGTTCAGATTAATAGCCATGTGATTATGCCTTTAATAATGTGTTTGCAGGCTGACCCGGAGGCTTTCCTGGGGGCGTTGCAAACTGATTAGGGTTGGTAGCCTGACATCGTACTTCAGGCCGTAATAATTACGCTCGATTGGTTAGTGCCGTTCAACTGGCCATTGTGCACAACAACGGAAAGCTTCGCTATATTGAGTCGCGATATCAGGTACCGGCCTGCGGTGCTTCATAATGATTGCCAGCACCAGGTACAGCAGTCTCTGCGGGGTCAACAGAACAGGAGCAGAGGTCAGCCGGGGTTTGTTGTCCGGATTCAGCACATTGGCAGCCTGACGATTGATGAATATATCGATGCCGTGCCATTGTGAAAATGCCTGGCATCCTTTATCAGGGGAGAAGATGTACGCCGTCGCCAGACAGGCTCGGATAACGGTCCAGGTGATCGCATAAAACGCGACGATTTTGCTGTGATTGCAATGTGATGCAGGAACGGGCTCATCAGTACGCAGGTGCTGGCAGCACTGAGTCGGGTTGTGATGAATTCGAGTGAAAAACCCAGGAGAGCCCGTTCCATTACCGTACCTGCAGGGTGAATAAGTGTCAGCTCAGTTCAAACTCGGCCGGGTCGAGGCCCAGTTCCTGAGCGATATGTATGGCAACGGCCTTTTCCTTGCTGTCGAAATCACCGTCAGAGGCAGCGATTGCGATTACGATACGCATGATCAGGCGAGCCTGTTCATCCTTACCGCGCATTTTGCCAATAGCCTGCATAGCTTTCGCCTGGCCAACATCCTGGTCGAAATCGAAGGTGTCGATGTAATCCTTGAAGCAATTAACGACTTCACCGGAGTCGTAGATGGACAGCGTTTCATTGTGCTGAATGAAGGCCATCATTTTCTTTTTCTCGTCTGAAGTCACGCTGCCATCGGCGTAAGCAACGAGTGCGCTGCCGCCTAAAACAGCCTGCAGAAAATCTTTTGATTTGAATTTGAGGGCATCTGTTTTCAGTTCGTTGAACTTTTCTTTGCCTTGGCGTAATAGATCTTTCAGCATCGGTCTCTTCCTGGATTGTACGGGTGAATCGAAAAATATAGCGGCCAAACCTGTTTTTTCAGGTATGGCGCAGCTAAATCTGTGACTTCCAGCCCAGATTTAATTGCCAAGTGAAGCACTCTTAAATTTAGTGTTTTTCGCGAATCTACGCAAGCATACATCGTTGCCCATTTAAGGGTAATCTCGTGCTTGTATTTTATAGGTGGAGGGTTCGCCAGTGCTTCAATTAAGGCGCAGCTGTCAGGAAGGGGACGGTGTGGCCGGTACGGCTGTCTGCCGCCAGCGCGTCAGTCGCTGCTGGCGGGTGCCGGTTGTGGAATGCGTTCAGGGTGTGGCTGCCATCTGGCTGGCAACAAATACCGCCGTGACCCGGTCCATGGACATCAGGTGACTATTAAACCAGTCAACAAAGGTGTGTTGCAGGTAATTTCCCAGTGCTACTTTATCGCGATCACTTTTCCAGTAGCTGATCAGTGCTTTCATTTCTGCCAGTACGCGATCATGTTCGCTTTTGTGTACCGGGTAGGGCGGGAAGCCGTACGTCTGCATGTGCTGCTCTTCGCGGGCAAAGTGTTCTGCATTGTGGATGTATAGCTGGTCCAGCTGGGTATCAATTTCGGTGCTCTCAGCGGTTTCAAGGGCAGCATACAGTGCGTTGACCATCTCGACGGCTTCGGCGTGGTCATGGTTCATAAAATCCAGTGCCAGTACTGGAATATCCCGGGCATTAACCAGTAGTGTCTGTGTCATCTTAGCTACAGCCTCACGAGTCTGTGCCGCCCGCATCAGGATTACAGGCTGAGCGAGCTGCCGGGCCTTAGCGGGTTACGGCAGTCGCTCAATGCGGGCTGGCATCTGAATAGATGAAGCCAATCTACCTGAGGCCAGTACTGGAAAGACATCAAAACCGGTAAAATGAATACCCGTTCTGATTCAGGTCAATCGGATACCGGTAATCTGTCCGGTTCAGGGCCTTCAGTGCAGTACCATATCCACCAGGTCATCGGCGGCGCAGCTGATATGGCCATGGGGGTGGTTGCGTACCAGCTGCATATATTGCCCCCCGGTCAGGTGGACCAGGTGGCGATGGTCACCGGCTTCAAAGTAGATGTCATTATCATCGGCCAGGCTCTCATCCCAGATCATCTCCATGCCAAAGGCATCGCCCAGTGGTGGAATCGCGCCTTCGCTACAGTCACCAAACAGCTGTACCAGCTCTTCTTCATGGGCCAGCTGGACTTTACGTCCCAGCATTTGCTGAATCCGTGACAGCATTACTTTGTTGGTGGCGGGAATTGCCGCCAGCATGTAGTTCTCTTTGTCTTTTAAAACGACGGCTTTTACTACCTCACGCACGGGTAGGTGGCTGGACCAGGCGGCCTCAACCATATGCTCGCTGAAGCTGTGGCGGATCAATTCATAGTTGCCTGCTTTGCGCATCAGGTAATCGTTCAGGGTGACGGAAATACTCATGACCAGATCCCCAGAATTGTGGTTTTTGAAGGGTTGCAGGTTAAGTATGGCCGCTTTTTTACTGTACGCTGGCAACAATATGTGCTGTAGAGCACCCATTATTTCGCAGAATAGTGTAAAATTTTGCGCCTGTTTAGAATGATATCGCGTAGAGATCTGCTATTTCAGAACTTATTGCGCCTTACGAGTGTTGAGTCAGAAGCTGAGAATAATATGCATACAGTAGAGAAGATCGGCGGCACTTCCATGAGCCGCTTTGGCGAGTTGATGGACACCATTCTGGTCGGTAAGCGCACACCGGACCAGTTATACAACCGTATCTTCGTGGTATCCGCGTATGGCGGTATTACCAACATGCTGCTGGAGCATAAGAAAACCGGCGTGTCGGGCGTGTACGCACGCTTTGCTAACGCAGAAAGCGAAGAGGCCTGGATTGATGCCCTGAATCAGGTTCAGGTGCGTATGCAGGAGATCAACGCTGAGCTGTTTAGCGGTGAGTTTGAGCGTAATGCCGCTGACAACTTTGTTATTGAGCGCTTGAACGATGTGCGTGAGTGTATGAAAAGCCTGCACAGCCTTTGTTCCTATGGTCATTTCCAGCTGGATGAGCACTTACTGAAGGTACGTGAGATGCTGGCTTCCATTGGTGAGGCCCACAGTGCCCATAACTCGGTGCTGGCACTGCGTGAAGTTGGCGTTAATGCCCGCTTTGTCGATCTGACTGGCTGGACGAATGAGCTGCCGATGCCATTTGAAGAGGTGGTTGCGAAGGCGTTTGAAGGTGTAGATATTGCCAGCGAGATGGTGATTGCGACCGGTTATGCCCACTGTGACGAGGGCCTGATGAAAACCTTCGACCGTGGTTACTCCGAGATGACGTTCTCCATGATTGCGACCGTTACCGGTGCCCAGGAAGCGATTATCCACAAAGAGTTCCACCTCAGCTCCGCTGACCCTATGCTGGTGGGTCAGGAAAATGTGGTGACCATTGGTCGTACCAATTACGACGTTGCGGACCAGCTGTCCAACCTGGGGATGGAGGCGATCCATCCTAAGGCGGCTAAAGGCCTGCGTCGTAACGGTGTAATGCTGCGCATCAAGAATGCCTTTGAGCCGGAACACGAAGGTACTCTGATCAGTCAGGACTACCACAGCGAGCAGCCACGCGTTGAGATTATTGCGGGGCGTAAAGATGTGTTTGGCATTGAAATTTTCGACCAGGAGATGCTGGGCGACGCCGGTTACGATATCGAAATATCCCGCCTGCTGAGCGAGCTGCGATTGTACGTGGTGAACAAGGATGCTGATGCAAACTCCATCACTTATTATGTTTCCGGCTCTCGCAAAATGGTCAATCGCGCAACCCGTCTGATTGAAGACCGTTACCCG
>JAIBDV010000158.1 GCA_024686055.1 Neptuniibacter sp. | reverse complement strand
GAGCCGGTACCGGCCGTTGTTAGCCCTGAACCGGTTGCACCAGCCGTGGTTGCGCCTGAACCTGAGCCAGAAGCCGCGCCGATAGTGGAGCCCGTACCGACGCCCGTTGCTGCTGCCCCCGTTGTGGCCGCAGCTGCCCCGGTTCCCGCTGCTGAGCCTGAGCCCGAGCAGAAGAAGGGCTGGTTCAGCCGGATCAAAAAAGGCCTGAGTCGGACCAAGTCCAACCTGACCGAGCAGCTGAGCAACCTGTTCCTGGGCAAAAAAGAGATTGATGAAGAACTGCTGGAAGAGATCGAAACCCTGCTGCTGATGGCCGATGTGGGGATTGAAGCGACCAGCGAGATTATTCAGCGTCTTACCGACCGGGTTGAACGCAAGCAGCTGGCCGATGCGCCCGCCCTGCATATTGCCCTTAAAGAAGAATTGAGCGCTCTGCTGCTGGGGGCTGAACAGCCGCTGGATCTGGACAGCCACGAAGGCCCGTACGTGATTCTGATGGTGGGCGTTAACGGTGTCGGTAAAACCACCACCATCGGTAAGCTGACCAAACGTTTCCAGGCTGAAGGCCGCTCAGTGATGCTGGCCGCCGGGGATACGTTCCGTGCGGCTGCCGTGGAGCAGCTGCAGGTGTGGGGTGAGCGTAACGATGTACCCGTGGTGGCTCAGCACACCGGTGCGGACTCTGCGTCGGTAATTTTCGATGCGGTGCAGTCCGCCCAGGCCAAAGGCGTTGATGTGCTGATCGCCGACACCGCTGGTCGTCTGCAGAATAAAGACCACCTGATGCAGGAGCTGGAGAAGGTGGTGCGGGTGATGCAGAAGCTGGCCCCGGGCGCGCCCCATGAGGTGATGCTGGTGCTGGATGCCGGTACCGGTCAGAACGCCATGAGTCAGGCCAAAGCCTTCAAAGACGCGGTCGGGGTCAGTGGTATTACGCTGACCAAACTCGATGGTACTGCTAAAGGCGGCATTATCTTCGCGATCGCCAAGCAGCTGGCGCTGCCGATCCGCTTTATCGGTGTTGGCGAACAGGTGGACGATCTGCGGCCGTTTGTGGCGCAGGAATTCGTTGACGCGCTGTTTGACGATACTAAGGAGTAAGCGGCACCATGATCCGCTTCGATAATGTGAGCAAATGCTACGAAACCGGCCATGAGGCGCTGACCAATGTCAGCTTCGCTCTGGACGATGGTGAAATGGCGTTTCTGACCGGCCACTCCGGGGCCGGTAAAAGCACCCTGATGAAGCTGATCATGCTGATGGAGCGGCCAACCCGTGGCCAGGTCTTTGTCGGCGAGCAGAATCTGGCCGGGCTGGATCGCCAGCAGATCCCCTACCACCGTCGCCGTATTGGCGTGGTGTTTCAGAACCATCAGCTGCTGTTTGATCGCACGGTGTTCGACAATGTCACCCTGCCGCTGATGATCTGTGGTTTCAGCCCCCGTGATGCGGGCCGTCGTGCCCGCGCCGCACTGGACAAGGTAGGGTTGCTGAGCAAAGAGAAGATGAACCCCATTGCGCTGTCTACTGGTGAGCAGCAGCGGGTGGGCATCGCGCGGGCTATCGTGCATAAGCCGCAGGTGCTGCTGGCGGATGAGCCCACCGGTAACCTTGATCCACAGCTGTCTGAAGAGATTATGCGGCTGTTTCTGGAGTTTAACCGTCACGGCACCACCGTGCTGATTGCCAGCCATGATATGGGGCTGATTCAGCGGATGCGGGTTCGGATGCTGTCATTGAAACAGGGCAGGCTGGCAGCAGATGGCTGAGCAGAATAACCGTCGGCGGGGCGCACAGCGGCTGGAGCCGAAAGCAAAGGTCGCAGTGAAACGCAGCGCGAGTGCGACCAGCGGTCGTAAACCACGGCAGGCGACAGCGCTGCGTTACGACTCGGATAATCACTGGCAGACGGCCAAAACGGCGTTTTCTCGATTATTGACCACCCCGGCAGCAACACTGATGACCGTGGCGGTACTGGCGATTGCGCTGGCGCTGCCCGGGGTGCTTTATAGTGGCCTGAAGAATGTTCAGCAAGTGGCCGCCAGCTGGGAGGGTGATCCGCGTATCGCCCTGTACATGGAGCTGTCCGTGGATGATCAGCAGGCGGATAGCCTCAGCCGTGAGCTGTTGCTGCGCGATGACCTGGCGGCCGTTGAACTGATCAGCCGGGCCGACGGGCTGGCCGAGTTTCGGGCGCTGTCCGGGTTTGGCGATGTACTGGAGTATCTGGGTCAGAACCCGATTCCCGCCGTGATTACGGTGCAGCCAGCGCTGATGAGTAACGATGAGCTGATCGAGCTGCAGCAGCAGCTGGAAATGGAGCCCGGCGTGGCGGAAGCCCAGCTGGATATGGCCTGGGTTCAGCGGCTGAACAGCGCGCTGGAGGTGGCTAAACGGGTGGTGGTGATGCTCGGTATTCTGCTGGCGACGGCGGTATTACTGGTGATTGGCAACACCGTGCGGGTATCGATAGAGAGCCGTCGGGAAGAGATTCTGATCGCCAAGCTGGTGGGCGCGACTGACAGCTGGGTGCGTCGGCCATTCCTGTATACCGGTGCCTGGTATGGTTTTCTCGGTGGGCTCTGTGGCTGGGGGCTGATCCAGCTGGCACTAATGTTGATCGATACCCCGGTGCGGGAACTGGCCGGGCTGTATCAGAATAGCTTCAGCCTGCTGGGGCTGGGTCTTGTGGATACGACCCTGTTGATCTGCTTCAGCCTGTTCCTGGGGCTGATCGGTGCCTGGGTTGCTGTCAGCCGGTATTTGCGCTCCATCGAACCGCAGTAACATTGCGGTAAGATTACTACTTTGTAATAGCGGCCCGGCAGTGCTTGATCATTGTGCAGCGGCTGGCTATTCTGCTTCATCCCGGTTTTACCGGGGCAGGACAGGTTTACATTTAACGCGGGATGCGTTGTCTCAACGGGCACAAGTTCGTTGTTTAGCAAGAAATAGACGAGGGTTTAAATGAGCAACAGCTTGCAAGTTATCGGTAACCTTTCTCCAGGTCGTAATCTTGATGCCTACATGGCGTCAGTGGGTGCTATTGCAGTACTGAGCGTGGAGGAGGAACGAGCACTGGCGGAGCGTCTGTTCTATAAAGAAGACCTGGAAGCGGCCCGCCAGCTGGTTATGGCTCATCTACGTTTTGTTGTCCACGTCGCCAAGTCCTATTCTGGCTACGGCCTGCCACTGGGTGACCTGGTGCAGGAAGGTAATGTTGGCCTGATGAAGGCGGTCAAGCGTTTTGATCCGTCCGTTGGCGTACGGCTGGTATCTTTTGCCGTGCACTGGATCAAAGCTGAGATGCATGAATATATTCTGCGTAACTGGCGCATCGTCAAAGTGGCGACCACCAAGGCCCAGCGCAAGATGTTCTTTAATCTGCGCTCACGCAAGAAAAGCCTGAGCTGGATGAACGACGCTGAAGTGAATGCGATTGCTGAAGACCTCAATGTCGAGCCACGGGTGGTACGCGAGATGGAAGGCCGGATGGCCTCGGTCGATACCTCCTTCGACCCACTGGGTGCTGATGACGACGAGCGTTCCTACGCTGCGCCAGCACTGACCCTGGAAGATCACAGCGCCGATCCGGCGATGCAGGTTGAAAACTCCAACTGGGCTGACGATGAGCAGCAGCGTCTGCTGCAGGCGATGAAAGACCTGGATGAGCGCAGCCGCGATATTCTGGCCCAGCGCTGGCTGGCTGATAATAAAGCGACCCTGCATGAACTGGCGGCCATGTATGGGGTGTCGGCCGAACGTATCCGTCAGCTGGAAAAAAGCGCCATGAATAAAATCAAGAAGGCGATGACACTGGTGGCCTGAGCCCAGGTGAAGCGTCTGAACAGAGCCGCCTGTGGGCGGCTTTGTTGTATCTGGCGCAAGGTTACTGGCCCGGCCGGGCTGAACGGTATTAGCCCCGGCGGTGATCTATCCGCTATAATCTGCCGCCATTATCCCCATACCCACAGCTGAGAGCGCACCCATGTCGGCCCGTCTGATGTTACTGATTGCAACGGTATATGGTTTCAGTGCGGTGGCACTGGGGGCGTTTGGTGCCCATGCACTCAAGGCCGTGCTCAATGACTATACTGGCCCGGTGTACCAGACCGCGGTGGACTACCAGTTCTACCATTGCCTGGCACTGCTGACGGCAGGGCTGTTGCAGTTGCAGCTGAACCACCGTGGCTTCCGCCTGGCCGGGCTCTGCTTTAGCCTGGGTGTGGTGCTGTTCAGCGGTAGCCTGTATACCCTGGCGCTCAGTGGCATTCACTGGCTGGGCGCGGTGACGCCGATTGGCGGACTGTTTTTCCTCAGTGGCTGGGCCTGCCTGGGCTGGGGCGTTTATCAATCAGTAAGAGGCGAGATCAATGCAGATTGAGGTAAATGGTGACAGCATCGAGCTGGCTGACGGCGCAACCCTGGTCGACCTGCTGACCCAGATGGAACTGACCAACATGCGGGTGGCGATTGAGCTGAACCTGGAGATTATTCCACGCAGCGAACACGGCCAGACAGCGCTTAAGTCAGGTGACAAACTTGAAGTTGTACACGCCATTGGCGGCGGCTGAGTCCCATGGGTAGCACGGACTTCACTGAGAATAATTAGCGGATGAATATTATGTCAGAGCAGAACAACGACCAGCTGATCATTGCCGGAAAAAGCTATAACTCCCGCCTGCTGGTGGGTACCGGTAAGTACAAGGATATGGCCGAGACGGAAGCGGCAATCGCCGCCAGTGGGGCTGAGATTGTGACCGTGGCAGTGCGCCGTACCAACATTGGTCAGAACCCTGATGAGCCGAACCTGCTGGATGTGATCTCGCCGGACAAATACACCATTCTGCCGAATACCGCTGGCTGCTACACCGCTGAAGATGCGGTGCGCACCTGCCGGCTGGCCCGCGAGCTGCTGGGCGGTCATAACCTGGTGAAGCTGGAAGTACTGGGTGATCAGAAAACCCTGTACCCGGATATGAGCGAGACTCTCAAAGCTACTGAAATCCTGGTTAAAGATGGCTTTGACGTGATGGTGTACTGCAGCGACGACCCGATCGCCGCGCAAAAGCTGGAAGCCATGGGCGTATGCGCCATCATGCCACTGGGCTCGCTGATCGGCTCCGGGCTGGGTATCCTTAACCCGCATAACATCCGTATCATCATGGAAAGCGCCAACATCCCGGTGCTGGTGGATGCCGGTGTGGGTACCGCCTCTGACGCTGCCATTGCGATGGAAATGGGCTGTGAAGCGGTGCTGATGAACACCGCGATTGCCGCCGCTAAAAACCCGGTGCTGATGGCCTCTGCGATGTGCAAAGCGATCGAAGCGGGCCGCGAAGCCTACCTGGCGGGCCGGATGCCACGGAAAAAATATGCCAGCGCCTCCTCACCGATGGATGGCCTGATCTGAAACCGACCTGATTCCAGCCCGGCCTGCGCGTAACGCAGGTCGGGCTGTCCTGTGTTAACGAGATAGAAGAACCGATGAGCGAACAAACCCCCGCACAGCCTCAGGCTGCGACCGAGAATACCGAGAACCAGGACGGTGCCGAGCAACCGCTACACATGCGAACTATCCGCAGCTTTGTACTGCGCACCGGCCGTATGACCGAAGGCCAGCAGCTGGCGATGGCGAACGTCTGGCCGCGCATGGGGCTGAACGTGGAAAACGGTCTGCTGGATCTGGCCCAGACTTTTGGCCGCGAGGCACCGGTGGTACTGGAAATCGGTTTCGGTATGGGTGACTCCCTGGTGGAGATGGCCAAGGCCGAGCCGGAAAAAAACTACATCGGCATCGAAGTACACACGCCAGGTGTGGGCCGGTTGCTGAACAACGCCGACGAGCAGGGCCTGGGTAATATCCGGGTGTTCGAGCACGATGCGATTGAAGTGCTGGATAAATGCATCCCGGATGGTTCACTGAGCACGGTACAGCTGTTCTTCCCCGATCCGTGGCACAAGAAGAAGCACCACAAGCGCCGTATTGTGAAAGCTGAATTTGCCCAGGCAATGCGCAAGAAGCTGAAAGTCGGTGGGGTGTTTCATATGGCCACGGACTGGGAAAACTATGCCGAGCACATGATGGACGTGATGAGTGCGGCCGAGGGCTACCAGAACGCTGCCGGTGAGGGGGCGTACTCACCCCAGCCAGAGTGGCGTCCGGTGACCAAATTCCAGAAGCGTGGTGAAAAACTGGGCCACGGCGTCTGGGATCTGATGTTCGAGCGCACTGAGTAAACGCAAAAAAGGCACCGTTCGAAGAAGGGTGCCAACGCGATAAGGTCTTCATTGGCAGGCCGCGACAGGCCTGCCGTTAGATGCACTGCAGATCAGTCATCACTGTCGTGATGACGCTGCCACTTCTCTGCCATCCGGGTCTTCATCGTTTTCATCTTTTCCTGCTGCTCCGGTGTCAGTACGGCGGCGATTTTTGCCCGGCTGTCAGCGCGAGCACGGACCATCTGCTCAGCCTGTTCGCCTGCCTGCTGGGCCAGTTTGTCGATCTCTGTCTGATATTCCGGGCTGCTCGGGTCCAGCGCCATCACCGCTTTCGCCTGATCACGTTTATTGCGACGGGCATCGCGCATCGCTTTGTGCTGGGCATCCGTAATGGCATCAATCTGGCTGACCTGATCTTTATTCAGATCCAGCTTGCTCTCCAGTCGATCAGCCAGTGAGTGCTTCCCGCGCATCATCGAGCTGTGGTCGCCCCGTTCGCCGCCACACTTGCGGCCATGGTCCCCGGCAAAGCTGTTAGTCGCGACACCGGCCAGTCCCAGGCTGGCTATCATGGCACTGATCAGAACGGTTTTTTTCAGAGTGGCT
>JAIBDV010000371.1 GCA_024686055.1 Neptuniibacter sp. | reverse complement strand
TGTTGTCTGTCCATGACATACCTGTTCGGGTTAGCGGGTGGCCTGTTCGCTGGGCTGGGTTGGGCGTGCCAGCATTCTGGGTATGCCCTGATCAAAGATAGCCCAGTCCAGGGTGCGTTTTACCCGTCCGGCGTTCACAACGGAAAGTTGCCCTGTTTCGCCGTCGATGCTGGATTGTGGCAGGGCAGCCAGCTGCAGCAGGTAAGGGTGTAGCTGGAAGGCGTCCAGCCCCAGGGCGTAAAGGCGGCCGAAGCGGCTGTCGACATCTTTGCGCTGCTGGCTCAGGCTGCGTTTATTGGCGGAGGGGGAGGCGAGTGTCCAGGGGCTGTCGATAAAGCGGATGCCTGTAAGATCCTGGTCTGTCATGGCATTTGGCTGGCCGCCATACACGTGGGAGGTGGCGTATACCGGCAGGTCGTTAGCGTAATGGAATGACAGGGTCGGGTTTATCTGGCGGGCGTCGTTAGGCAGTGCGGACAGGAATACCATGTCCAGATCCTGACGGCGATGCTCTTCGAATTCGACGTTTCTGCGGACCAGTTTGCGGATGGCCTTGGCGCGTACTCGGCTTTGATCAGTGTTCATTAGCTGGCTGATTGTCAGGTCGTAGCTACCGTCGCTGAATTTTGCGCTGGCGTGGACTTCACCGCCCAGGCGGGTGAACTCTTCACGAAACGCGTTGGCAACCTTGAGTCCCCAGTTGGTATCGGCGGTCAGTACGGCAGCCTTGCGGTGGCCGTCCTTCCATGCGCGGTTTGCAGCCTGGCGTGCTTCATCTCCGGCGGACAGGCCAAACTGGAACAGGCTGCTGTTGAGGTTGCTGCTCTCAGCGTAGTTCAGTGCCAGTATCGGAGCGGGCATGGCAGGGGCGTTGCTGAGCTTCTGGACGTAATCTTTGTCCAGTGGGCCGATCACCATATCGATCTGACGCAGGCTGATCTCATTGCTCAGCTGGAAGGGTTCGCTGATTTTACTGGCATCGAGCAAGGTGATTCTCGGAACCTCGTTGCCTTCGCCCTGCGCGTTGTAATAAGCCGTTAAAAAGCCTTCGCTGATGGCGCGTGCCGGTTTGCTCAGTGGGCCGCTCAGGGGGAGGAGTAAAGCAATATGGCGTATGTCGCGGTTCTGGCTGCCCAGCGCCAGGAGGGCGCTGGGTGGTTCGTTGCTGGCGGGGTGGTTTTCCCACAGCGTGCGCCAGCGGCTGATGGCGTTGCTTTTTTGCTCCAGATCGCCGGATTTGTGCAGGCCGTCAGCCAGTTCAAACCAGCCTTGCTCCTGGTAGTTGTTATTGCTGTCCTGGGCCAGCTGGTTGATGGTTTCAATGGGCAGGCGGCTCAGGGATGACCAGATAAGGTCTTTGTGTTCGCTGGATGGGCTCTCGCTGAAGCGGCTCTGGTTGATCAGCTCGCGCGTTTCGCCCACCGGGTCGTTGTTCTGGTTGTAAGCCTGCAGGCGTAGCTGGCTCAGTTCCAGTGCCTGGTCATTCGCCAGGGGCTGGTTCTGTGGTTGTGCCAGGTATTCCAGTGCCTGGGTTGGCTGCTGGCGGTTGAGTGCGTCCTGGGCCTGCATGGCGGTGATTTCAAATGCCAGCCCGGGTGGGAGCAGGGTGGTGTTAATCTGGCTGAGTACGCGGGATGCGTCCTGTTTGCGGTCCATGCTGATCAGAGCACGAGCTGCATCGGCTTTGAGGCGGGCGGCGCGGATGGGCGCGGCGCGGCCGGCTTCGTCCAGTAAGCGTTCAACCTGAGCCATGTCGTTGGCGGGGTTGTTCAGTGTTGACGGGTTGGCTGGAGGGGTGACGGTCTGGTTGCCGGTACAGCCAGCAAGGCCCAGGGTCAGGGCTACAGCAGTCAGAGACAGGTGCCTGCGAATCATCATATACTCTCTCGCCTCTACACTGAGGATGAAGATAATGCCAGAAAGCGCGCTTTACATTGTGGCCACCCCGATTGGTAACCTGCAGGACTTCACACCACGGGCGATCGACATGCTGAACAAGGTTCAGGTTATAGCTGCCGAAGATACCCGCCACAGTGCTCGCCTGATGGCGCACTTCAATATTAAAACGCCAATGGTTTCGGTGCATGAGCACAACGAAGCGCATCGCGTAGAACGTATTCTACAGCACCTGCAACAGGGGGAAAGTGTTGCGCTGATCTCTGATGCCGGAACACCGGTTATTTCTGATCCGGGCTTTGTGCTGGTGCGGGCGGTACGTGAGGCTGGCTTTAACGTTGTGCCGGTGCCAGGGTGTGTCGCGTTTGTCACGGCGCTTTGTGCGTCGGGGCTGCCGAGTCACCGGTTTTCCTTTGAAGGTTTTCCACCGCATAAGTCATCAGGGCGTAAGCAGTTTTACAGCGAACGGGCGGGATTGCCGCATACCATGGCATTTTATGAGTCTCCGCACCGTATCCTGGCGTCGATCGACGATATGATTGAAGTGTTCGGGGCGGATCGTCAGGCGGCGATGGCGCGGGAGCTGACCAAAACCTTTGAAACCATTCACAGTGCGCCGCTGAGTGAGCTGCGTGACTGGATGGCAGCGGATGCCAATCAGCAGCGCGGTGAATTTGTCATTATGGTGGAGGGTGCACCTGTGCAGGAAGCGCGTGAGCTGGACGATGAGGCGTTGCGAGTGCTGGATGTGCTGTTGGCTGAGTTATCGGTTAAACAGGCTTCAGCGCTGGCTGCGCAGATTACCGGGTTGAAGAAAAAGCCACTGTATCAGGCGGCGCTGGAGCGTAAAAAAGACTGAGAGGTCTGTCTGAAAGGCTATAATAATTAAATATTTAGTCGTAGTGCTTGCCAACAGTGCTGAAACTGGTACTCTTCGCGCCGAGGAGTTCGCCAGACAGTCGCCGCTTCACTTCGGTGGAGGGGAGGAAAGTCCGGGCTCTACAGGGCAGGGTGCCAGATAACGTCTGGGCGGCGCGAGCCGACGGAAAGTCCAACAGAGAGTATACCGCCTAAGTATCTTCGGATACCGGTAAGGGTGAAACGGTGCGGTAAGAGCGCACCGCGTGACTGGCAACAGCTCACGGCGATGGTAAACCCCACCTGGAGCAAGACCAAATAGGGGGGCATTTACGCGTGGCCCGCGCGGCCCCCGGGTAGGTCGCTCGAGGTGTGCGGCGACGCACATCCCAGACGAATGGCTGTCCAAGACAGAACCCGGCTTACAGGCCGACTTCCGCACTTTCGCCTTCACGTTCTCATCCGTCCATGCGCCGGCAACCGCGCGGGCCGCGGTTCCCATTGCCGGAAATGCCCTCGAATCAACGGTTACCGTCCGGCCAGCAATGCCTATCGCGGTTTCCGTTGCGCCAGCCCATTCGCAAGTTTTTGTGAGCCTAATCTGAGGCATCCGGGCAATTATCTCCAAATCAATCTGAGCTTCTTTTCGTAAGTTGCTGTTTTGTTTATCCCTGCCTTCTCTACGGGTTCCACTTGGCTTACTGCGCTG
>JAIBDV010000246.1 GCA_024686055.1 Neptuniibacter sp. | reverse complement strand
CTCACTGGAAAAAGCAGCACCCGAAGCCTTTGATGTGAAGTATCACCCCGGTGGTGATCTGGGTGACTGGAGTTCGCAATTGGAACAGACCATTGCCGGTGAAATCGGCATGACCATGACGTTTCATGGCACCGACTTCGATCCCCGATTAAATATTGCCAATATGGGTATGATCGCCAGCAACTGGGATGACGCCCGTAAGATTTATGGCCCGGGTGGAGCCATGATCAATATCTACGACGAGGTATACACCGGCCTGAATATGAAACTGCTGGCTATCCTGCCCGTTGATTTCCTGGGCATCGGTATTCGTAAAGGTGTCGGCAAAGTCCCGGTCAACTTCCCTGCTGACGGCGCCGGGCTCAAAGTCCGTGTGCCACCGTACAAAGTGGCGATTAAGCGCTTTGAAGCACTGGGTTTCAGCCCGATTCCGATGCCTTTTTCCGAGCTATACACCGCTCTGCAGCTAGGCGCTGTTGATGGCCGCACCTTCGGCCCACCGTCTGAAATCTGGCAGATGCGTGATGTGCTGGAAACCTATGTTTTCAGCCGCGATTCTTTCGAGCAGGGCGCGTTTCTAGTCAATATGGACTGGTGGAACGAACGTAGCAACGCCGAGAAAAAAGCACTGCAAGGTGCTGCAGACACAGCCTCCAGCTGGGCATGGCAGGAAGCCGCCAATATCAGTGACAAGCTGGTTGAGGACATCAAAGCCTATGGCATCAACGTGGTAGAGCTTGATTCCGCTCAGAATGCAAAACTGGAAAAAATCATCAAAGAACAGGAATGGAGCTGGATGGAATCTACCGTCGGCAAGCAGCTGGTTAACAAAATTCGCACCGCTGCACACTGATTTCCCCCGCTAAAGGGCCAGGCAGGCACCACCTGCCATGGCCTTTTTTACTGATGGGTTCCGCCATGAAAAATCTGTTTATAAAAATCGATCACTACCTGGGGTTAAGCTACCGCTTTAGCCTGATTTTCCTGACCCTGTTTCTGACCGGCATGATGGCCTTCGCCGTGTTCCTGCGCTATGTGCTGGGTCAGTCGCTGCCGGCCATTGAAGAGATCAGCATTCTGGTTGGCGTATGGCTGTACTTTATCGCCATGGTCGCTGTCACCCGCGAGCGTGGCCATCTGACCGGCGGTATCCTGGATCTGTTTTCGCTCAGTTCTCGCACCCGTCGCCAGATCAAAACCTTCAATGACCTGGTCGGCCTGTCCGTCATCTGCGTCTTCGCCTGGTACGCTTACAAATACCTCGCTTTCACCCTGAAAATTCACCGTTCCAGCACCAACCTGAGCTGGCCAACGGCACTCTGGGTCGTCTCAGCGCTGTTTGGTTTCAGCTTTATGGCGCTCTACAAACTACGCGACCTGTTCGTACATGAAGACAACTACACCCAATATGACAATAAATCCCCGCACCCCTCCAGCGCGACATTGAAGGATACTGTCTGATGTTAACCCTGACTGTCTGTATGACACTGATTGTAGTGTTGCTGCTGATCGGTATGCCGGTTGCCTACGTATTCGGTGCCGGTGCCATCGGCTTCGTGATGCTGTCCGGTAAAAGCATGAGCTACCTTGTGCCCCATGCTTTCTGGCAACTGGGCAGCTTTGCCCTGCTATCACTGCCGCTCTTTATCATCGCCGGTGCGCTGATGGGTGCGAGCGGGATTTCCGACCGGCTGGTACGTTTTGTAAACGCTTTCGTCGGCCCTATCCGCGGTGGCCTGGGGGCCGTTACCATTGTGACCTGTGCGCTGTTTGGTGCCATTGCCGGTTCCGGCGCGTCAGCGATTG
Source organism: Neptuniibacter sp. (assembly GCA_024686055.1). Lineage (GTDB taxonomy): Bacteria > Pseudomonadota > Gammaproteobacteria > Pseudomonadales > Balneatricaceae > Marinobacterium_C. Next base: position 3,398 of record JAIBDV010000246.1, on the reverse strand, counting down.
CCGCCATCGGCTCGATCATGATTCCCAAAATGGTGCAGCAGGGTTACCCACGTGGCTATGCCACCGCCCTGGTCGGCTGTTCCTCCGTACTGGCACTGCTGATCCCCCCCAGCGTGCCAATGATCGTGTTTTCACTGTCGGGCGGACTGTCAGTTGCAGCGGCTTTCCTGTCCACGATTATTCCCGGCGTACTGATCGCACTGATCTATATCCTGATTAACTTTATCTACCTGCGTAAGATCAAAGGCGTACAGGTAGATGAACCCATGACGTTCCCCGAACGCAGCAAGCTGATCGGCACAGCAACCAAAGATGCCAGCTGGGCACTGCTGATGCCAGCCATCATGCTGGGCGGTATCTATGGCGGTGTATTCACCCCCACCGAAGCCGCCGCTGTGGCACTGGTTTACACCCTTCCTGTGGGCTTTTTTATCTATAAAGGCCTGAACCTGCGTACCGCCGCCAACGCCATTGTCAGTGGTGCAATCAGCACCGGCTCCATTATCGCGATGGTGTTTTTCCTGTTCGTGATGAGCCGCGGCATGATCATGGAACAGATACCACAGCAGCTGTCTGATTTCCTGCTGACCCTGTCCGACAACAAAATCATCATCCTGTTGCTGATCAACCTGCTGCTAATTCTGATCGGCATGCTGGTCGACGATGTCTCAGGCAGTATCCTGGCCTCCATCATCCTGATGCCGGTCGCCATCAACCTGGGGGTACACCCCATTCATTTCGCCGCCATTGTGGGTACTAACCTGGGCCTGGGCAATATCACCCCGCCCTGTGCGCCGCTACTGTATATGGCCGGGTCGGTGGGCAAGTCGCAGCTCAATGAATACCTCAAGCCAACCCTGCGTTTCATCCTGCTGGGCCACCTGCCCATCGTGCTGGCCGTTACCTTTATCCCGGATATCGCGCTATTCCTGCCACGGCTGGTGATGGGGATCGAATAACCTTCTGTTTTACCGGTACAGTGCTAAGCCATCGCTGTATCGGTTTTTTCAAGGCTTACCCACAACGCTTATCCAACAATCTGTCCACAACAGACCGCACTTTCGCAAAATAGCCACAGCTGAAACTGTCAAGCATCAATGTTCAGCTAAATAAGCGCTAAAAATTTTCTGTCAACGGCTTGACAGGTATTACTTATCCAGCAAAAAACAGCACTGATCATTATTTAACCAATATTCTGTACCCTGCAGATAACGGGCCCTGCAGAGGGTTACCAGACCTCTATCCAAAACTTATGCAACTGATTATCCACAGAAGCTGTGTATAACTATTTGAATGTATTTTTAATACGTATCAGCCACCTGCCAACATCGGTTTTCGGCCCCTTATTCTTGACATTCCAGCCGGAGAGCCCAGTTTTCGCTGCCATGCAGAAAAGTTATTAACACCACAGACAACGCTGTAAACCCGCCACCGACAACAACTAGCTGACGCCCGTTAATAAGCCGGATTGCAGAGAAGTGAGTACTTCACTCAGAGCTTGCCAGGCAAACCCAGGACAGCAGAGCGCGGCGGCTGTATGACAACCGCCTGGAGCGTTAAGACCGCTCAGTTAAGGATTAACAGATACGCGGCAGCTGCTCGCCCACCAGCATGTCCAGAATACGTTCACCGCCGAAACAGGTCTGTACCTTGACCCGACCGGGCTGCCCCTCAAGCACCTCACCGATGATGACTGATCCCTGCCCCGCCGGGTGGGCCTGCATCGCTGCCAGCACAGCCTCAGCCTGAGCACCAGGCACCACCGCCACCAGCTTGCCTTCGTTGGCGAAGTACAGCGCATCCAGCCCCAGAATCTCGCAGACACCGCGCACTTCATCGCGCACCGGAATACTGTCTTCCTGCAACCGCATCGACACGGCTGAAGTTTCGGCGAATTCATTGAGCACCGTGGCCACACCACCACGGGAGGCATCGCGGATCGCATGGATATCCGGGCAGGCTGCCAGCATCGCCTGAACCAGACCATGTAAAGGCTGGCAGTCGGTTTCCAGTTCAACCGACAGCGCCAGATCACCACGGGCGTTCAGAATGGCAGCGCCATGATCACCGATAAACCCGTTCACAATCACCCTGTCACCCGGCTGGCAACGACTGGCTGAGATATCCACACCCTGTGGAATCACCCCGATACCACTGGTGTTGATAAACAGCTTGTCACCCTTGCCCCGTGGCACCACCTTGGTGTCACCGGTGACGATGGTGATACCCGCAGCATCCGCCGCTGTGCGCATGCTCTGCACCACCTGGCGCAGCTCCGCCACTGGCAGGCCCTCTTCGATAATCATGCCGCAGGACAGGTATTTTGGAATCGCACCGCTGACCGCCAGGTCATTTACCGTGCCATTCACCGCCAGGCTGCCGATATCACCGCCGGGGAAAAAGATCGGGTCAACAACATAGGAGTCGGTGGTGAACGCCAGCTGGCCACCCTCGGCGGCCAGCGCCGCAATATCGAAGCGGGCCTGATCTTCCAGGGCGTTGAGGTCCGGGTTATCAAACGCGCCCAGAAACACATCTTCAATCAGGTCCCGCATCGCCTTGCCACCGGCACCGTGGGCCATGGTGATCGCGCTGGCGTTGAGGGTTCGTTTTGGTCGGGTCGTCATAGTCTGTTTTCCTGGCTCAGACGGCGACCGCATCAATGCGGCCATAACTGTAATAGGCGGCACATGCGCCTTCGGTGGATACCATCAGCGCCCCAAGCGGGGTTTCCGGGGTGCACTGTTTGCCAAATACTTTGCATTGCTGCGGCTTGATCACCCCTTTGAGCACCTCGCCACACTGGCAGGATTTAGGATCAGCAATTTTCAGATTGGGCAATACAAACTGCCGCTCAGCATCGAACTGTGCATAACTTTCACGGATACGCACACCGGAGTGGTCAATCGAGCCCAGCCCGCGCCATTCGAAAAACTCTCGTAATTCAAAGACTTCAGACACTGCTTTCAATGCCTGGTGGTTACCGCCCTCGGGCACAATACGGGTGTACTGGTTTTCAATCCGTGCTTCACCCTCGCGGATCTGCAACAGCAACATGTGGATAGATTGCAGCACATCCAGCGGTTCAAACCCGGCCACCACCAGCGGGCGCTGATAATGGGCCGAGATAAATTCATAGGGTTTCTGGCCGATCACCATGCTGACATGGCCAGGGCCGAGGAAACCGTCGATATACATATCGGGCGAATCGAGAATCGCCTTGATGGTAGGGATAATAGTGATGTGATTGCAGAACAGCTGGAAGTTATCCACGCCCTGGGCACGGGCTTGCTGCAGCGTCAGTGCGGTGCTGGGCATAGTGGTTTCAAACCCCAGGCCGAAAAACACCACGGTTTTATCCGGGTTACGTTTGGCCAGCGCCAGCGCATCCATGGGCG
>JAIBDV010000238.1 GCA_024686055.1 Neptuniibacter sp. | reverse complement strand
GTAAATCTCTTTTTGACACTTTTCCTGAATTGCCACGCCGCTGGATGGAGAAGCGTATTGAGTCGGTTGTAATGCTGCAGAATACCTCCTTTACTAGCTGGCAGCAGCGACCGCAGCTATTCAACTTCCCAAGCTCGCGACCGATTACCGGTGCAACGGGCTTCATGTATCAGAGTTGTTCTTTCTTCAGGGTGAAAGATACAACGGGTCAGCCTCTGGTCTGCATCACCATTGAAGACTCTACCGCAACGGCGGTGGCGCATGGACGACTGCGGCAGGCAGCGGTGAAACTGGAAAAAGAACGCCGGTATCAAAAAGATCTGAATAAGAAACTGGAAACCGCTCAGCATCAGTTATTGCAGTCAGCGAAGCTGGCCAGTATTGGCCAGCTGGCGGCAGGTATTGCCCATGAAATAAATAACCCTCTCGCCTTTATCAAGCCAAACCTGGTTGCACTGCAGGATGCGGCCGCTCGTCTGGAAATGCTATTTAATGGTTACAGCCAGCTTATTCAGCAGTCCGGTAATTCAAAGCTTGTTAGTGCAATGAATGCATTGAACGAAAAAATGGATGTTGAAGTCATTCGCGAAGATATTCGGGACACTGTTGATGAAGTGCTGGAAGGGACTGTCCGTATCGAGAGTATTGTTGGCTCGCTGAAAGATTTCTCCAAACTCAACCAGAACGAACATCAGCAAGCTGATCTCAATAACGGTATTCGCAGTACCTTATCTATTCTGCGAGCGGAGCTGGAAAAAGCCTTCGTCAAAGTTCAGTCTGACCTGGGCGAACTGCCTTTGCTTAACTGCTATCCGGTGCAACTTAATCAGGTTTTCATGAACATGATAACCAACTCCATTCATGCCGTTACCCCTGGCAAAGGTATTCTTGCAATACGTTCAGGCTTTGATGCTTCAAAAAATGAAATTCAGATAACCATTGCTGATAACGGCTGTGGTATTGCGCCGGAGCATCAAGGCCGAATATTTGATCCCTTCTTTACCACACGTGACGTTGGTAGTGGTGCCGGGCTGGGGTTGTCCGTCGCCTATGGCAATATTGCCGGTCATAACGGCGAGATCCACCTGAAAAGCGCACCCAATGAGGGTACGGTTTTTACGATCAGTTTGCCCCTCGCCGGTGTGAGCTGATCGAGATCATCAGACCACTACAGCGCCGGGTTAACTGAACACTCAATCCGCCAACTCTTCCTTTAACCAGTCAATAAACAACTGCGCAGACTTTGCCAGTGATCGACCTTCGGGCCAGCTCAGGTAATAGTTATCCTCGGTTACCAGCGGGGTATCAAATGGCAGATGCAGGTGATGACGTAACCCACCTTTCGCCAGCAAACCTTCATAACACAGGAACACCCCCAGTCCGGCCTCAGCCATTTGAAAAGCCATCGCCAGGCTGTCTACTTTGTGCCGGATCGTAACAGGCATCGTTGCCACCTCCACGCACTGAAACCACTCAGCCCAGCCCTGCCGATTGCCAATCACTTCCAGCAGCGGCTGGCTGCGCAGGTCATCCGGGTCATTCAACAAGCCCTGCAACCGGACAGAACAACAGGGTTTTAACTGTGGTTGCAATAAAGCTTCACTGACCCGGCCCGGCCAGTCACCCCGGCCATGCATAATAGAAAGGTCGGCTCCATTATTATCGAACTCATTTTCCCAGTTGGCGTGCACCAGCTTCAACGACAGGCCGGGGTAGCGATCGACAAACCGATGCAGGCGTGGGGTTAACCAGAGCATGGCAAACGCAATATTCACCTCCAGCACCAGCTGGCCCTCGCCCAGCGGTGAGAATATCTCAGCCGTGCTGCGTTGCAGTCCTGATATAGCCCCCTGTACCACGGGTAGCCAGGCCTGGCCGCTGTGGGTCAGCACCACCTTGCGATGGGCGCGCACAAATAGCGGCTCACCGAAGTGATGTTCCAGCAAACGGATCTGCTGGCTGACCGCTGACTGGGTCATATTCAACTCGCGCCCGGCGGCACTGAAATTCAATAACCGGGCGGCCGCCTCAAAGGTGCGTAACCAGTTTAGCGGCGGTAAATCACGCCTCAATCCATCCATTAGCTGTTCTTATTACCATGGCCATATTTCGTTGTTTGAATAACCTTATTGATCAACTTAGCATGCAATAACAGAGGGAAATCAGCCAGAACCGCGTATTTCAGTTGTATTTGCGGCATATCAGCCACCTCAGCCCCGCCCTCAAACAAGGAAAAGAAAGATGCAGGTTTTATCAACACAGCAGCATGACAGCCAGCCACCACTACCCACCGTGCAGATCAGTTCAGTCACTCAGGCAGAACGGGCACTCAATGTGCAATGGAGTGATGGCCGCAGTGCCACCTATCATTACCTCTGGCTACGGGATAACTGCCCCAGCGCTTTTCATCCCCATACCGGTGAGCGCAGCTTTAACCTGCTCAGTATCAGCGTTGATATCTGCCCACGAGCGGTTGAGTTTGATAGCAGCAGCCTGACCATTGACTGGTCGGAAGGCGAACATCGCAGTGTGTTTGAGCAGTCGTGGCTACGTGAATACAGCTATTGTGATGAACTGGCGAAAAACCGTACCAGCGGTTATGTGAGCTGGGATAACAGCTTTGTCAGCCAAATCCCGGAAGCTAACCATGAAGCGTTCATGCAGGATGATCAGGCATTACTCGGCTGGATGCAGGCACTGGACCGCCACGGCCTGGCACTGATCCGTCAGATGCCGGACACCGAGCAGGCCGTGATCGAGACCGCCAGCCGCATCGACTACCTGCGCCAGACCAATTTTGGCATCACCTTTGATGTGGTCTCCGTCGCCAGGCCTATCAATCTGGCCTATACCTCCATCGCCCTGCCACTGCACACCGACCTGACCAACCAGGAGGTACCGCCTGGCTACCAGTTCCTGCACTGTCTGTGTAACAACAGCAGCGGCGGTGAATCGACCTTTGTTGATGGCCTGCGCGTACTGGAGAAAATGCGTACTGAAAACTCCGAAGCATTTGAGCTGCTTGCCACCCAGGCCATTCCATTCCGCTTCCATGACCAGGCGCATGATATTCGCCAGCACCATCCCGTAATCAACCTGGACAGTTTTGGCAATATTATCGAGCTGAAGTACAACGCTCACCTGGCCGATATTTTCGATCTGCCTGAGGCCGTGATGTATGACTATTACCTTGCCTACCGTGACCTGATGGCTCGCCTGCAAGACCCGGCCCTGAAGATTGAACTTAAGCTAGGTGCTGGCGACATGGTTGTATTTGATAATCGCCGTGTATTACATGGCCGGAATGCTTTTGACGAAACATCCGGTAACCGCCGTTTACGTGGCTGCTACGTTGACCGCTCAGAATTTAAAAGCCGCTTGCGAATACTCGAGAAAGAACACAACAAACAAGACTGATTCGCTATTTCCACTAGACAAGTGCCTTTTGTTTTCGCTAAGTTAGTTTACCGATTAACACAATGCGTAAAAACATTAACAAAGGGCACATCAAACCCATAAAAAACAATCAGTTAACGGTTTACCATAAATAAAGATGCTATGCTTGATAAGCATATTTATAGCTAGCAGAAACCTGAAAAAGGAGCCTGCAAGCCTGATTATTAAAGCCACATCAACGCAAAACTGCATCCAGATGTTCACCTGAAAAACCAGTCATCACCACTAATAACAATAATACAGGTACACCTATGCTACCGAACGAAGAGATAGATGCTCTAATTGAGCAACGCGGTATTCTCAAAGGTCTGAACCCCACCCTGGGCATTACCGCCATCGTCATGATCGCCGGCTACATCCTTTACACCATTCTACTGGGCCAGGAGGCCAGCGAGCAGTTCCTCGGCATTAAGGGCTGGATTGAACAGACCCTGGGCTGGTACTACGTACTGGTGATGTTCCTCGCGTTTGCCGTCTGTACCTACGTTATGTTTTCCCGCGTCGGCAGTATCCGGCTGGGCCGCGATGACGATCGCCCTGAATTTTCCAACTTCGCCTGGTTCTCCATGTTGTTCGGCTGCGGCACCGGTGCCGGCATGCTGTTTTTCTCCATGTCCGAACCGATGATTCACTTTGCCAGTGGCTGGAGCGGTGGTAACCCTTTTCTCAGTGCAGAAGTCAAAGCGGCCGTAGCAGTCTTCTTTGAAGCCAAACAGGCTGCGCTGACAGCAGGCCTGATGCCGGGTGATGAAGGCTTCCCGGTTCCTAATGGTCTGGTAGCTGACGCCGTCGCCGGTGGCCTGAAACTGACTATTTTCCACTGGGGCACCGTGGCCTGGGCGATGTATGCCATTGTCGGCCTGTCACTGGCGTACTTCTCATTCCGTAAGGGTCTGCCACTGTCGATGCGTTCCGCGCTCTACCCGCTGATCGGCAACCGCATTTATGGCCCGATCGGTCATACTGTGGATATCCTGGCGGTATTCGGCACCATCTTTGGTATCGCTACCACCCTGGGACTGGGGGTTGAACAGATCAGCTCCGGCCTGATCTCGCTGGGCATTCTGGCTGAAAAATCCCAGACCGTGACGGTCATTTCCATTGTGCTGATCACCGTAATCGCCACCTTCTCCGCCACCAGCGGCGTGGCCAAAGGCATCAAGATCCTCTCCACCGTCAACACCTGGATCTGCATTGTTATCCTGTCTTACTTCCTGATCGCCAGTAACGCCAACTACCTGATCGCCAGCACACTGACCGCACTGGGCGATTACATGAGCGAAGGCATCTCCATGACACTATGGACAGCACGCAGTCCGGAAGAGCGCACCTGGCAGGGTGGCTGGACCATCTTCTACTGGGGCTGGTGGATGGCCTGGGCTGCCTTTGTCGGCATGTTTATTGCCCGTATCTCCCGTGGCCGCACCATCCGTGAATTCGTGCTGGGCGTGATGTTTATCCCTTCCCTTGTGGCGCTGGCCTGGTTCGGTATTATCGGTTCTGCCGGTATCTACGAATCCATTTACGGCGCGGATATGACCATCTACAACACCTCGGTCAACAACTGGGATTACGCCGGCACGCTGTACACCGCCTTTGATGTCATCACCCCGGGGATTACCGCAACCATCGCTAAAGTCGCTGCTTTGATCGTCGTGGTGATCTTCTTTGTCACCTCCGCCGACTCGGGTACTCTGGTACTGGGACGCCTGCTCTCCTTTGGCCGCCGCCCACCAGTACAGCAGCGTATTATCTGGGGCATGCTGCTCGGTGCTGTCACGCTGATGATTCTGCTGCTCGGTGGAAACCAGGCACTTAAAGCATTGCAGGCGGCGTCCATTGCCGGTGCACTACCATTCACCTTTGTTATCCTGGCCATGATGGTGGGACTGGTGAAATCGTTACGCAAAG
>JAIBDV010000378.1 GCA_024686055.1 Neptuniibacter sp. | reverse complement strand
GCCATGTCACTGGATGCCGGCCCACGCCAGCACTGGATAACCCGTCAGGTTAAGTCGCTGACCGGCGGCCTGTGGGATCAATGGTTTGGTGACGAGAAGGATAGCTCGATAGTGTCATCACCGGGTGGGGAAGCTGAACCGCTGATCGGATTGCCTGCTCAGCCGTTTCTTGCCGTCGGCGGTGAGGTAACGCTGCAGCTCAAAGGCCAGTTGACCGGACAGGGGCTGGTGATCAGTAGTGATTTGTTATCGACGCTGAAACCGGCCTTGCACTTGCTCTATCTTGAGCGCAGAGATTGCCAGCAGGCCTGGCCTAGTCTCTATCAGGTGCACCGTTTCTGGGCGTCTGAAGAGAGGGTGGCAGTGGAGCATCGGGTCAGTGTGTCGCAGGCTGATCGAGGGCGTTTTTTACCTGGGATGAAAAGTAGTGCACCGGGGTTAAATAAAGAAGAGCGACTGGCAGGTTATCGCACGCACTTATTGACACAGGCGCCACTGCCAATATGGGAGCTGGTGGGTGCCCAATCGCCAGAACAGGGTGCCCAGGCGTTAAGCAGTTATTTTGGGAAGGTATCGCAGGCCGTCCAGGTTAATGAGTCGGTGCTTGTTTTACACGTTGTGACTGCGGTTGATACCCGTTATACCACGGAGGCGATGTTGTTCCGAATGCAGGTCGGGGGGCGGGGGGTGGTTCATTTTACCCGGATTTGAGTAAGCTGAGGGGTAGGAAGCGGCAGCAAAAAGAGAGGGTCTTTTTGCTGCGTAGAAGATCAGCGTGCCTGGTTGAAGTCCAGGTTGCCAGCGCAGAGTACGGCCTGCATCCGGTTGTGGACACCCAGCTTACGCAGAATGGCAGAGACATGTGCTTTGACGGTGGTCTCGGCAATGTTCAAGTTATAGGCGATCTGTTTGTTTGACTCACCCATCGACATTCGTTCCAGAACCAGCAATTGGCGTCGGGTCAGAGATGAAAACAGCTCGCTGTCCATGGCGCGCGCAGGCTGGTTATCATCGGCGTCGGCCTGAACAACGTCAGCGGGCATGTAAGTGTTGCCTGCCAGAATTTGCTGCAGTGCCTGGCTCATCTCCTCGCGGGGGGATGATTTGGTGATAAACCCTGCGGCACCATAGGTAATTGCCTGCATGATAATCTGTTTGTCCTCCTCCGCTGAGACAATTACCACCGGAGTCATCGGGGCTTCGTTGCGCAGGGTAATAAGGCCATGCAGGCCGTTCATGCCGGGCATATTCAGGTCTAACAGAATCAGATCTATATCATCGCGGTCGCGGGTCAGCGCCAGCGTACTTTCCAGTTCGTCAGTTTCGAGTGTTTGGCAGCCGGGGAAGTTGCCGTACATTACATTCGTTATGGCTTCCCGAAATAGCGGATGGTCATCAGCTATCAATATCGTGTACACGGGAGTCTCCCTGATTATTATCTTTTTCCAATGAGTTGCGTCCCTGTTTCAAAATACGCAACCGGCTTTACCTGCAGCACTCATGGTTTCATTGCGAATAGCGTCCGTGCGTTGAGTGCTGTGCAGTCAGCTGTATGAGTGGGTTGATATGATATTTGTAACCCTGCGCCTCATCAGCTGTAGTCATATCAGTGTTGGAAACCTGAATGATTGTTAACGCTATACCTGCCCATCATACGATAAATAAACAGGTAGCACATGGGCTTTGGTTATTTAGTGATTATTATTTTTTATACTTTAGTGCAGTGGGTCGGTGCTTAATTGATGCTGGGCTTCATGTGATGGGAATTTGGCTTGCAGTAGCTGGTTGGTCTGGGAAAACAAACCCGTCAGCGCCAGAAAGGCATCGACGACATTGGGGTCAAACTGGTTGTCGCGACCTTGCTGGATAATGCTGACAGCTACCTGATGACTACGTTCTGGCTGATAGGGGCGTTCGGATGTTACTGCATCATAAACATCCGCGACGGCCATTAGCCGTGCTGATATGGGAATTTGGGTCCCTTTGAGCTGTTGAGGGTAACCTTTCCCATCCCAGCGTTCGTGGTGGCTGAGGGTAATCTGTTTGCCGAAGCGGATAAATGTCTCGGTGCTAGTGCGGGTATGCTCCGGCAGTAGTTTTTCTGCGTCAGCAAGCGCCTGGTAGCCGTGCCAGGTGTGTTGTTTCATCGTTTCGTACTCGGCGGCGTTCAGGCTACCCGGCTTTTGTAAAATACTGTCTGCAATGCCGACTTTGCCAATATCGTGTAGTGCAGCACTTTGGGAGAGCAGCTCAATCGTATGGCTGTCGATCAGTTCGCCGCTGAAATCCGGGTGTGAACGTAATTTTTCTGCCAGAACGCGTACGAAGTGCTGGCAGCGTAAAGTGTGATTACCGGTGGAATGGTCCCGAAGGCGGGTAATGTGGGCCATGCAAAGGATGGCAGCCTGCTGGATTTGTTGTAATTCCTGTTTACGCTGCTGTTCCTGTCTGAAGCTCTGACTGATCGTGCTCCATGTATCGAGCTTTGCTGTCACCAGTGAGGTTATATAGGGCATCGCCAGGTCGCCCAGGCAGCCAAGCCGTAGCGCGAGCAATTGATCGGTTGGGATATTGCTGGTACCGGTCAGGGCGCACTGGATGTGAAGTGAGCGTGTGCTGCTGATTAACTGCTCGCAGGTGCCTTCGCCCAGTTGCTGAACCATCTGGATGTCGATTAATAGCATCTGCCAGTCGCTGTCCCGAGCCAGAGCGGTACGGGTATCGACCAGGGTGTGGGTGACGGTCAGCGAGTGGGCTGGCTCCAGGATGCGGGAGAGGGGCTTGCTGTATTCTGTGCCCGAGCACAGGTGTAAAAGGCGAAAGATCATAAATATCTGCCAGGAGGTCTAAGGCCTCTATTTTTGAAGGAGTTTCGATGAACGGTCAATCAAATTTATCAAACGCCTGTTTGGGGTGTAAGGGTCGTGAGTGGGTGTTTGTTACCATTGTGAGTGAGCATTCAGGGCTGAAGGAGATCCCCACACTCAGGGGCCGGGCAGAAGGGCGTTTTGTGCATAATATAGGCAAAGAAATACAGTTACCCCCATTTTCTGTGGATAAGTCTGTGTAAAAGCAGATAGATGCTGGTTGAAATGCCCGTGGAAAGGCGACAGATGACAAATTGGTGAAAAACCCACCAATGAGCTGAGCTTCGATATAAACAATAAACTACATTTACCTTTTATTTCTTCTGGTGTCAATCTTTAAGTTGCTGTTCATGCTGCCTGATCATCAGGGCTACATGATTGCTGTTTTCGCCGAGATTGTTATCGGCTGGTATTAATATATAGACGGAACAAGCTTGCTTTATATGTAAAGTCACAATAGCTGTAGTTCCTGGCGATTAATGGTGAGTAATCG
>JAIBDV010000284.1 GCA_024686055.1 Neptuniibacter sp. | reverse complement strand
TGGTCCAGCTCAAACGGCAGTGGCATCTTCAGCCACCAGATTCCCTCGGCTACTTGCTGTAATGCGCCCTTCTCGGGCGAAACTTCAAACGCATCAACTAATGGGCTCACAGCATACTGTCCTGTTTTTATTATGGTGGGGCTGTCAGATAGCGCGGATGGAATGCGGGAGTTCTGACAGCCTGCTGTCAGTGTGGCGGCACTGTTGCGACGCAGCAATAACCAAAACGGACCAAATGATTGACAGAATCGGCCTCAATCGGAGATTGAGGCCAGGGAGCCGGCCGGGATTAGCTTAGCTGTTCGCGAATCAGTTTCTTGTTGATCTTGCCAACGCTGGTTTTAGGGATCTCTGCAACAATATTAACCTGTTCAGGGATCGCCCATTTATTGAGCTCGCCCTGGTCGACAAATTGTTGCAGGTGGGCTTTGATCATCGCGCTATCGACGACTTTATCGGCAGCGGCGACCACCAGAGCGCAGGGGCGTTCATCCCAGCGTGGGTCCGGGATACCAATCACTGCGACTTCCGCGACCGCCGGGTGCTGGCTGATCAGGTTTTCCAGTGTCAGTGATGATATCCACTCACCACCGGTTTTGATCACATCTTTAATCCGGTCTCGCAGCTGCAGAATGCCCCGACTGTCGATAGAACCAACATCGCCGGTGTGCATCCAGCCGCCCTGCCACAGTTCTTCGCTTTTTTCTGGTTCTTTGTAGTAGCCACGGGTCAGCCAGGGGGCGCGGACCACGACCTCACCCATCGCTTCGCCATCGTGGGGAACATCATTGCCATCCGGGTCGATAATACGCATATCCACCATGGCAATCGGCATACCCGAGCGGATACGGGCATGAATCTGCTGTTCAGCGGGTAAGGCCCGTTCCTCTGCGCTGAGGTGGACCATACTCAGAATTGGGCAGGACTCGGACATGCCATAGGCGTTGTAGAACTGGATGCCGCGTTCGGTCATTTGTCGAGACAGGCCTGCTGTGGGTGCGCTACCACCGGTCAGCATTTTCCAGCTGCTGAGATCAGTGTCACGGGCTTCATCACAGTTGACGATCATCTGCAGTACGGCGGGCACACCGTGGGAAAACGTAACGCCCTCATCACGGAACAACCTGACAATATTGTCGGGCACGTAACGCCCCGGGTAGACCTGTTTGACGCCCATCATGGTGGCAACATAGGGGATGCCCCAGGCATGAACATGAAACATCGGCGTCATGGGCATATAGACATCGTCTGAGCGCAACAGCGGCTGGCCGTCCTGGCTGGCCAGGGTATGGGTCATGCCGAGGGTGTGCAGCACCAGCTGGCGGTGGCTGTAGTACACCCCTTTTGGGTTGCCGGTAGTTCCAGTGGTATAAAAAGTCGTGGCGATGGAGTTTTCATCAAAATCAGGGAAGTTGTAAGCGGGGCTTGCATCGCCTAGCAGGCTTTCATATTCGCCAGGGCCTGGCAGTGTCGTACTGACCGGGCTGTCGTCATCGGTCAGTTGCAGGTAGCCCTTAACGCTGGGCAGTTGTGGTGCGATATGTTCGGCAATGGCAACAAAATCATCGTGCACCAGTACCAGATCATCTTCCGCATGCTGCATGGTATAAGCGATCTGATCGGTACTCAGACGGATGTTTACATGGTGCAACACTGCGCCAATCATTGGCACCGCAAAGTAAGCTTCCAGGTAACGATGGCTGTCCCAGTCCATCACCGCCACAGTATCACCCGCGCCGATACCGGCGTTACTCAGCACGTTGGCCAGTCGACAGATACGCTCGCGCAGGGTGAGGTAGTTGTAGCGTATTTTATCGCCGTAGACGATCTCCTTATCCGGTGCCAGCCGGGGCCCGGATAACAACAGGCTTTTGATTAATAGCTGAGCATTGTGTGCATTCGCGGCAGGTTCGAGAATTCTTGTTTTCATTATGTTTCTCCAGTCGGCAATCCGTGCTCATAGGATCCAGACAACACGGCGATGTTTCCGGGCTGCGCAGGCGAGACGCAGATGAGTTACGTCTTTCTATTCTGGTGTGTTTTAGGGGTTTTCCTCAACGACCGATAAAGCTGGTCTTTTGATATATTCGGACATTTACAAGGCCGCACTTGCAGCGAAAAAAGCAGATTGATCAGCCCGACTAATGCCTGATTAGCCAGATTCACTTTACCTGTTTCGGGGCAGCGATTAAGGTCGCGGTGTCGAAGATTTGCCACATCTATGCCCGATATACAGTCAGGCCCGTGGCTGGAAGTTAAGGATTGTTATGCAAAGTCGTAATGTACGTGCGGATCTGATTCTGCTGCTGGTTGCTGTGATCTGGGGGTTTGGGTTTGTTGCCCAGCGGTTAGGGATGGATGAGCTGGGGCCCTTCGGTTTTAACGGTAGTCGCTTCCTGCTGGGCGCCCTGTCACTGTTACCACTGCTGCTTGTATTTAAAGCAAAGCCTGGCCAGGGAGATATGGGCAAGCTGCTGAAAGGTGGTGTGCTGGCTGGACTGTTGCTGTTTGTCGGTGCTTCCCTGCAGCAAGTCGGTTTGCAATACACCACAGCGGGTAATGCAGGCTTTATTACAGGGTTATACATTATTCTGGTGCCGGTTATTGCCCTGTGCTGGGGTCAGAAAACAGGATTGAATACCTGGAGTGGCGCGCTGCTGGCGGTATCGGGGCTATATCTGCTGAGTGTGAATGAAGATTTCAGCATCAATTATGGCGATATGCTGGAGTTGATTGGCGCGCTGTTCTGGGCTGGCCATGTGTTATTGATTGGCAAGCTGTCGCCACAAATGGACAGCCTGCGCTTGTCGCTGGTGCAATTTGTGGTCTGTGCCCTGCTCTGCCTGGGTGTCGCGCTGGTCTGGGAACCGGGCACACTGACACCTGCCAATCTGGTGGGTGCCTGGCAGCCGATTGTGTATGCGGGTGTGTTCTCCGTGGGTATTGCTTACACTTTGCAGGTGGTCGCACAGAAAGATGCACCAGCCTCCCATGCGGCGATTATTCTCAGCCTGGAAGCGGCCTTTGCGGCTTTGGGCGGCTGGTGGCTGCTGGATGAGCAGCTCGATGGTCGTGCACTGACCGGCTGCGGGCTGATGCTGGCGGGCATGTTGCTGTCGCAACTACCGGTTTTTGATAGAAAACCTGCGCCAGCTCAGGCTGCTTCATAACTGCTGTCAGGCCTGTTTTTTAAGAAGTAAGTCTGCCGCAGAATGTTGTTTATTGTCTTCAAGCATAGCCTTTAGCCCTTGTCCTAAAGAGGTGCTGGCAGTGTAACCCAGTGTATTGATGAGCCGCTCAGGTGAGCCGAGTGACGTGCGAATATCACCCGGTCTGGGCGGCTCTTTTTCAATATCCGGTGATTTTCCTGTCACAGCAGCTAAAGTGCGAATTAGCTGTAACAGGTTGGTCGCCTCCCCAGTGCAGGCATTTAATACGCAGTGACCTTTGCTTTGCGTGATCAGATCGGCTCCCCTGAGTAGCATTGCAACAATATCGCTTATATATATGAAATCGCGCGCTTGCTGCCCATCGCCGAATACTGAGAGTGTTTCGCCACGCATTAACCTATCTGCGAAGATAGAAATAACGCCGGAATACGGCGATCGCGGGTTCTGACGCGGGCCATATACATTGAAAAATCTCAGCCCTAACGTGGGTACCTGATGAAGCAAATTTGCAACGCGGGCATGCAGTTCGCAACCCAGTTTATCCGCTCCATATGCACTGATCGGTCGTGCAACGACACTTTCCTCCAGGGGCATGCTGGCATTATCACCATAAACGGCAGCTGATGAGGCGTAAACGACTGGGACCGGTTTGGCATTTACACTCTGAGCCGCTGATAATATGTTGATTGTTGCCCCCTGATTGATCCGATGACAGCCAGACCAGTCTGCCTGTGACTGTTCGACGGAAGCAATTGCTGCAAGATGAAAGCAGCCGTCAACGTCTCGCATCAGCTTGTGTACCAGGTCGTGATCCGTTACACAGCCCACTTCAAGCTGAGCCGATACATCCAGATAATTTATTGTTCCTGTTGATAGGTCATCCAGCACTATCACCTGATCCCCTCGAGCAATAAGTGCATCACATAAATGAGAACCTATAAATCCACAGCCACCTGTTACCAGATATTTCATATTGCTGCTCCTTATCTTTGTTTCTCGAATCACTGCATCTGTTGTGCCAGGGCGGAAAATTATTTTGTAGGTGATTGTTACCTTGGTGCTCTGCTTCAACGGTATATGTGATAAATACTGAATTTTAATTAATCAGACTGTTATTTCGTCGAGCGAATCGCTGGTGTGGTGGCTCGTGGCCTGGGCCGTTACGCATTATGATTCGCATTGTGAGAAAACATTGCAGTTTGCAAGATCTCCCACGGTTATTTTTGCCCATGGGCCATTGCTTAATGGTATCCGCATAATTGGCACTATTTCTGCTGCAGTTTGTATATGGCAAGTACAAAAAGGTAATTGTGATGACACAGGCAATCGTACAATTAGTTGACTCACGCCAGGGTGGTGGAATTGAAACCCATATACTGCAGCTGACTCAAGCGTTAAGGGGGAAAGGTTATCCAGTTATCGTTGTTTTTTTGAAAGACTACGGCCCACACCCATTAAAAGAGCAGTTAGATGCTGCAGGGATTGATTGGCATATTGCCCAGCAAGGACTGGTGGCAGCTGCATGCTTTTTACGTCAGCATGGATTGCTCGTGAATACTCATGGGTATAAAGCAGGTATTCTTGGTCGCTTAGCAGGCTATTTATATCGTATTCCAGTGGTATC
>JAIBDV010000130.1 GCA_024686055.1 Neptuniibacter sp. | reverse complement strand
GAATCCAGGCTTCACTCAGCGGATGACGCAGGACAGGCACGGAAATAGCCATTCTTTGGAGGCGATGGGGGTTGCGAGGGCTAGCCCCCTGGCGCGCCAGCAGGCAAGACCATAATCAGAAGCTGGCGGGCTCCGTCCGCGATAGCCCATAGCAGACAGCCCTACTCTCGTCTGTAGCAGCCCGCTCCGCGGGCGTCATCCCCCCCGTTCTCAGCTGACCTGCCAATAACCGATCGCTTCCACGCCACAGCCTGGGGCAGCTTTGCCCAGGCAGGGCATTCGTGCCCCGCCACATCCTGTTATCCCCACTCTAATACGTTGATTTCGGGGGCGTTTATGCCCTGGTTACAGCGCTTCTTTATGTATAAAAAATCAATATACATCAGTAAGTTACGTTTGTTTTTGATTTGTTGGCACACATCTTGAATATACCTGCTGACAAATCGATAGCGAAAGAGGAACTGTCTGTGAGAGTCGCGGACCCGGATCATATTAAATCGGTGGCTTCGGCCATCCAGCGTTATCTGGCGCATTGCCCAGATGCGTCTGAAACCGCTGAAGGTGTGGCCCGCTGGTGGCTGGCACGGCAGCGCTATAACGACGCACTGGAGCTGGTGCAAAACGCGCTCGACACCCTGGAGGAAGATGGCCAGGTCGAGCGGATCAACACCGGCGCTGGCTCGGTGCTGTATCGCAAACCCCACAGTGTTAACTGAGGTGGCGCAGGTGAACGACTGCGGCCAGCCTGGCCCAGCCGGTTTACCGCCGCTGCAACTGTAAATAACTGATATGAAATAAAGGAAAAGGAACCGATGTCAGAAAGTATCCAGAAGATGCTGACGCGGCGACGTCCTCCACGGGTGAAGATTACCTATGACGTTGAGACCGGTGGCGCTTTAGAGAAAAAAGAGCTGCCGTTCATTGTTGGCATTTTTGCCGACCTGTCAGGTGACAAACCCGTGGTTGCGCGTGCGCCGGTCAAAGAGCGCAAGATGGTGGAGATTGATGCCGAAAGCTTTGATGGGGTCATGGCCTCATTTGCGCCAGGTATCAGCTTTGGTTACACCGAAGCGGTGAGTGGCAAAGCGAAGAAATCGACGCTGAGCTTCAACAAGCTGGACGACTTCTCGCCGCTGGCGGTGGTGAAGCAGTTCAAACCGCTGACCGAGCTGTTCGAGCAGCGTGCGGGCCTGCGTGATATTCAGGCGCGTATCGAAAGCGACGACGAAGTTGAACTGGCGGTGGAAACACTGCTGGCAGACAACAGCGACGCCAATACTGCGCGTGGTCGACTGGTCGAACTGTTTGTTGGCGCTCCGGCGGCGGCAGACGATGATGCTGAAGAGGGTGCAGAACCGGCGGCGGCGATTGTGGTATCGCCAGCGGACTGGGCTGCGGTTGATCTGACGGATGTCATGGCGTACCTGCCAGCCTCGCTGAGCAGCTACAACGACAGCCAGCTGGGGCACTTCAAAAACGCCCTGGGTCACTTCACCGTTCAGCTGATTGCGCCGCTGCAATCTGGCATCGCCCTGCAGGGCAGTGTGACTAAACACCTGGATGGCCTGGTTGCCCGTATCGACACCGATATGACCGGCCTGCTGAACCAGATCCTGCACGACAGCAACTTCCAGGCGCTGGAAGCCTCCTGGCGTGGCCTGCACCACCTGGTGGTCGGTTCTGAAACCGGTAAATCGCTGAAGCTGCGGGTGATGAACATCAGCCGTGATGAGCTGCAGGATGATCTGGAAAAAGCGGTTGAGTTTGATCAGAGCCACATCTTCAAGCTGATCTACGAAGCGGAGTACGGCACCTACGGTGGCGCACCTTACAGCCTGTTGATTGGTGATTTCTACTTTGGCCGTGGGCCGCGTGATATTGCCCTGCTGGAGAAAATCTCCGAAGTGGCAGCGGCGGCCCATGCGCCGTTTATTTCCTCCACTGACCAGAGCATGTTCGGCCTCAAATCCTTCGATATGCTGGCCAAACCCCGTGATCTGGCGAAGATCTTCGAAAGTGCCGAGCTGAACCAGTGGCGTGCGTTTCGTGAAACCGAAGATGCCCGCTATGTGGCACTGACGTTGCCACGGGTACTGCTGCGTCTGCCGTACGGCGAAAAACGTCTGGCCGCTGAAGGTCTGCGCTTTGAAGAGCAGGTTGTCGTGCCGGTTACCCGTGATGGTGAAGTACTGCCAGAACAGCTGATCGGCGATGACTATGACGAAGGCGCGGGCAGCGTGGATAACAGCAACTGCCTGTGGGGTAACCCGGCCTACTTTATGGCACAGCGCATCACCCACTCATTCAGCCTGTTTGGCTGGACAGCGGCGATCCGTGGTGTTGAAGGTGGCGGTCTGCTGGAAGGCTTGCCAAACCTGACCTACGACACCGCCGATGGTGATCTGGGTCTGCTGTGTCCGACTCAGGTGGCGATCACTGACCGTCGTGAGAAAGAGCTGAACGACCTGGGCTTTATTGCCGCCTGTCACTGTAAAGGCACCAACAAAGCAGCGTTCTTCGGTGGCCAGACGGCCAACCTGCCGAAGAAATACCTGTCTGAAGCGGCTAACGCCAATGCCCAGCTGTCGGCCATGTTGCCTTACGTACTGGCGGCGTCCCGCTTCGCTCATTACGTCAAAGTGATCATGCGCGACAAGATCGGCAGCTTCATGACCCGCAGCAACGTCGAGCGCTACCTGAACGAGTGGATCGCCCAGTACATCCTGCTGGATGACGAAGCGACTCAGGAAGTCAAAGCGGCCTACCCACTGCGTGAAGCCCGTGTCGATGTTACCGCTGTGCCAGGACGTCCAGGCGTATACAACGCCACCATGTTCCTGAAACCGCACTTCCAGCTCGAAGAGCTGACCACCTCAATTCGTCTGGTAGCTGAGCTGCCGTCCTGATCAGGAGATAACCCATGGATCTGATTCTGTTACAGCCAGGTAATGCCGAAAGCCTGTTCGGCTCCGGTGATACCAATGGCTGGGCAACCGGTGGCAGCCTGATTGATGCCGATGGCCTGACCGAAGAACTGGGCCAGGATTTTGGCCAGTGCATCGAGCTGGTATCGGTACACCAGGGCATGAAACAGCAGATTACAACGGATGTGAGTAACTCGGCGCGTACCTCGGGCCGCCCGGTGATCACTGAATTTACCTGCACCAAGTACGTTGATAAGACCTCGGTCAAAATGTACGAGCACTGCCTGCGCGCAGAGCCGATTGGCAAAGGTAAAGATCAGCCAAGCCGCATCTACATCCTGCGTAATTCCGGCGATAAAACGGCCAACATCCTGACCTTCGAACTGCGTGATGCACTGATCAGTGAGATCCAGTTCCAGTCGCACCCGGATGATATGCCGACTGAGCAGTTCAAACTCAGCTTCACCGAAATTCTGTGGACCTACACCGTACAGAACGCCGACACCTCACTGGCAGGCAACAAAATGTCTGGCTGGTCAGTATCGCGTAACCGTCCGATTGGTCAGTTCACGGATTAATGGGGATGAAGTTGCTGTTTGAACGCCTGACCAGTGATCCTGACTGGCAATTAAAAGCCGCCGTGAAAACGGCGGTGGCTCAGCTGACGGCAACCCAGACCCTGAGTGAAGAGGATGTCCCGCCGGGCATTCTCGACTTTGGCTTACCCCATGTGGTGGAGCTGGGGCCTGGCCCCAGCAGCCTTGTCCGCTACGGAGAAGCCCTGGCGCGCCGGATTGAACAGTTCGAACCGCGCTTGCGAATAATAGCGATCGACGTTGTTGATAAGCAGCTGCAGATTACTGCACAGCTGACTAGCAGCGGCGAAGCGATAACCTGGAGAGTGAACGGATGATGCGCGCCGATGAAACATTGAAACGCTACTTCCTTGAAGAGCTCGACTACCTGCGGGAGGAGTCGGTGCGATTTGCTGGCGATTTCCCGGAGGTGGCCCATGAGTTGTCGCTCAACCGGGAAAAGGCGACGGACCCGCAGGTCGAAATGATGCTGCAGTCCTTTGCCTACCTGACCGGTAAACTACGCTATCAGATGGACCTGGACGACGCGCTGCTGCCTAATCAGCTGCTGGCGGCGCTGTGTCCCCACCTTGAAGCCCCCTGGCCGGCGGCCAGTGTGGTGCAGTTTGATGTGCCCAAAGGGGGCCAGCGCATTGCGCGTGACACCCCGTTGAGCGCAGAGATCAACCTGCGCGGCGAACATCAGCCGTGCCGTTTTATTACCCGTCTCGACACTGATGCCTGGCCCCTCAAGGTCAGCGATGTGGCGATGACCCCGCTTACCCGGCTGGCCGATATACCGTTGAACTGGCAGCAGCGCGACACTCAGTCTGTGCTGCGGCTGACCATCGAAAGTACCGACCAGCAACCGATCAGCGCGCTGGCGCTGAACGAACTGACGTTTTACCTCAATGGCAGCGATCGCTTCCGCCTGCACGAACTGCTGTGCGGCCACCTCAGTGGTGTGCTGCTGGCGGACCCCGAGAGCGGCGCGCAGCAAATGCTCAGCGCGGATCAGCTCAGCTTTGGCGGCCTGCACAGTGACGAAGCCCTGCTGCCCGGTGCAGTCAGTGTAAACCCCGGCCTGCCGTTGTTGCGCGAGTACTTCCTGTTTCCCGACAAATTCCTGTTCGGCACCCTGAAAGGGCTGGGCGAATTTGTTGTCGGTGAAACGCTGGAACTGTACTTCCTGCTCAACCGGCCCTGCACGGTGCCCCATCGGGACAGCTTTCAGCTTAACTGTGCGCCGGTGATCAACCTGTTCCGTCAGGCGCTTGAGCCGACTCCCCTGCGTGCCGGTCGGCTGGAATATACCGCCACCGGTGATCAGTTCCGTCATGCCCAGGTGGAAGTCCATTCACTGATTGAGCTCAACTGCTTACAGCCTGATGGCAAAGTGCAGCCGTTGCAGCCGCTCTATGGCGAGCGCAACTCCGACTTCGGTTACTGGGTGGCGCGACGTGAACCGAGCCAGCTGCCTTCGGTGCCGGGCACCGAGCTGCACCTGCGTTTTCTGAATCAGGCCTACCAGCCCGACTGGAACCCCGGTGCCAGCGTGATTGGCCGGGCCTGGTGTACCAACCGTATGCTGCCCGATCAGCTGCCGCTGGACCAGCCCCTGCAGCTGGACCTGCCCGGTGCCGTGCAGCAGGCGCGATTGCTGAAGCGGCCCAGCCGCCACAGCTCACCGGCACTGACCGGTGACCAGAGCCGTCGGCTGGTGGCGCAGCTCAACAGCTACTACCTGCCGATGAGCAACGACGAAGGCGGGCTGGACTCTTTGCGCCAGCTGCTCAGCCAGCACGCGCTGGAGCAGCAGCCTGACGCGATGCGTCAGCTCAATGGTCTGCTGCAGCTGCGCTGCCGGATGATTGGCCACCGTGTTGGCAAAGATGCCTGGAAAGGCTACTGCCACGGCACCGAGATGGAGCTGCGGATCGACCCGGTGCAGTTCGACCGCACCAGCGTGATGCTGTTTGGCCAGGTGCTCAGCGAATGTCTGGCGCACTTTGTGCCGCTCAACAGTTTTGTCCAGCTCAAACTCTGCGATGGTGATGGCGAGCTGATTCACAAATGGCCAGCACGGACGGGACAACAATGTCTGCTGTAAGCCATAGCCGCCAGAACTTTGCTGGCCTCAACCTGATGCAGCTGGTGCGCCGCCTAGCCCCGGTGAGCGGTCGCGACGATAGCGAACTGCTCAACGAGCTGGGCAAGCATGTGCGCTTTCGTGGCCACATCAGCTACCAGCACCCGCGTCATGAAGTGGCCCATGTGGATGCCCGCCAGCAACCGGTGGAAGTGTTTCTGAACGACAACGTGCTGGCCAGCCTGCTGGGGCCGCTGCCTGCGCCGTATCTGGAGCTGTGCCATCAGCGGATGCGCGACGGTGACCCGGCGATGGCGGTGTTCCTGGATATTTTCAACCACCGGCTGAACGCACTGCGCTACTGCATGAAGGCCCGCTCCAGTACCGAACTGACCTTTAAAGAACCCCAGCATGCGTTGCCTGGCGAGCTGCTGAACGCTATCAACGGTGATCCGTTGCGCCAGATTGCTGAAGGCGAGGGCGCACCGCTGGATGGCCGTCACCTGCTGGGGCTGGCCGGGCTGCTGCACCAGAACCAGCGTAGCCACTCGGTAGTGCAGCTGTTGCTGCGCCGGCTGGTGGGCCTGCCACTGGAGCTGACCGCCTTTGAAGGGGGCTGGCTGCCGCTGGATGAAGACCAGCAGAACCGGCTCGGTTTTCAGAACAGCCGGCTGGGCAGTGATGCGGTGCTGGGCAGCCACTGCTGGGACCAGCACAAAGCGCTGGGGCTGAATATTGAAGTGCCGGACTACCGCAGCCTGCAGGGGCTGCTGCCAGGCGGTGAGCGTTACCACTGGTTCTGTCGACTGGTGCGCTGGCTGACTCACTACCGCTTCGATATCAATGTCCGGCTGCGACTGTCGGCCCGGGCTGGCGATGGTATTCCACTGGTCAGCGATCCCAGACTGGCGGCCCGGCTGTCCTACACCAGCTGGCTGAGCCCGCTGGGTGAGCAGAACGGTGATCAGCCGAGCGCCCCTTACCGGGTAGCCAGTTACACAATTTCAGCGCTGGGAGGTGAAAATGAGCACGCCGCTTGAACCCATGTCACAGACTGCACTGGCCAGCTATGCCGGGACTAACCTGTTCCTGCATGTGGCGATCTGGGCCGATGGCGCTGCGCCAATTGGCCCGGATCTGTTCCGTATGGTCAGCTTCCAGGGTCAGGAAGGCATCTCCCAGCCCTTTGAATACCAGCTGGAACTGCATGCCAACACCGATCCACAGCAGGGCATGACCCTGCAGTTTGATCAGCTGATCGGCAAGCCGGTGACGGTGGGTATTAACCTGCCCAGCGCCGGTGATCAGGGCGAGCGGAGGTTCAGCCAGGCGATTCGTAGCGGCAGTGCGCCGCAGCTGTCGCTGTTTAACGGCATTATCGTCAGCTTCGCCATGAGCGAGCCCGGTGTGTATCAGGCGACCATGAAACCGGCGCTGTTCAAGCTGACCCTGAGTAACCACTACCGGGTGCTGCGTAACTGCAATATTCGCGATGCGATCAAACAGGTACTGGCAGGCCACAGCATTATGCAGGTGGATTTCAGTGCCCTGACCCAGAGCAGTAACCCGGCGCTGAACCGGCGTCAGGACTGGCTGCAGGCCGGTGAGTCCGACTTCGAATTTATCCAGCGGCTGATGGGCAAGGCCCATCTGTACTACTTTTTCCGCCACGATGGCCTCAGCCATACCCTGGTGTTTGCCAACCATGCCGGTTATCCGCAGGTGCATACCGACGGTCGCAAGCTGCGCTACACCTCCACCGCCATCGACGCGCTGGGTGCGGAGCAGGATGATCTGATCACTCAATATCAGTATCAGCAGAGCCTGACCAGCAGCTCGGTCAATGCGGTGTTTACCACCCCGCAGGTGTCCTCAGCCGATGCCACGGTGGCCGGTTACACCAGCTACCACGCTGAGACCATGCCGATCAGCGCCAGCAATAGCGTGACCGGGCGCGATAAGGGCCAGCTGCCATACCACCTCTACCGCATCTACCCCTACGGTGGCAGCGAGCAGGAAGTGAGT
>JAIBDV010000202.1 GCA_024686055.1 Neptuniibacter sp. | reverse complement strand
GTCACTGGATGTGACTCCCGGTATGTTCGAAATGATGGAAAGTTTCTTCGAACCACCAATCGGGGATGAGTTGGAGTCTGCGCAGATCATTCGTAGCTGAATGATCTGCTTAGCCAGGCGAGTACTTGTTTGCCTGTACTGGGCTAACTGTCGTTCTTCAGCGCGGATGATCTTATTGTTTATTATGATCACTATCAGCTGTTGATAGGCTGTTGGTGTCAGGGAAGGCCTGGTTAAGTATAAAAGGGGTATTATCGTGGCGGGTGGATATGACCGACATCGATGCCACTGGGCTAGATTAATGACTGGATACTGTTTAAGGAAAAACATAGATGCAAGCTTTACGTCTGCAATCAACAAAGTTACTGCAGCTTCAGGACGTTCCTGATCCAGTACCATCCCCTGGTGAGGTGCTCATCAATATCGAAGCGGTCAGTATTGGCGGCAGTGAGTACCTTGGTTATAACAACCCAGGCCTGCGCCCGCTGCCCAGCATCATGGGGCATGGCATCACAGGAACAACGCCAGCGGGTCAGCGCGTTGCGGTTTATCCGCTGTCGGGTTGTGGGGTGTGTGAGTTTTGCACTGCAGACCAGGTTCAGCTGTGTGATCAATGGGCTTTAATCGGCGTGCAGTCGGATGGGGGCTTTGCTCAGCGTATCGCGGTGCCGGAACAGGCATTATTTCCACTGCCTGCACAGCTGTCCTGGGAGCAGGCGGTATTTATTGAGCCATTTGCGAATGCGGTGAATGCCTGGGCATTGGCTGGAGTCTGCGCGGAAGATTCGATTGCTGTGATTGGCGCAGGCAGTCTGGGCCTGGGGCTGGTTGCGATGGCCCGGGAGACCGGGTGCGACATTGTGCATGTTCGCGACTTATCGTCAGCGCGTATCCAGGCAGCCTGCTCAGCTGGTGCGAATGGCACTGTTGGGCGGACCGAAAACCGCTACGATGTGGTGTTTGACACGGTAGGGAGTACTGAAACACGCAGCAGTGCCATCAAAATCACCCGCAACGGTGGTAAGTGTGTCTTTATGGGGTTCGCGACCCCGGACGCACAGATCAATATGTCAGAGGTTATTCGTCAGCAAAAGACGCTGATTGGCGCGTTTGTCTATTCAAAATCGCAATTTGAACAGGCGATCGAGCGCGTGTCCTGTTGTAAGGATGAGTGGGTGCGTAATATCTCGCTGGCTGAGGTTGAAGGCTGTTTGACACAATTCCTGGCTGGAAAATTTGATACGGTGAAAATTGCTTTGCGACCTAACGGCTATGAATAGTAGGGGCGGGCAAAGTCCACTTGCACGGCAGCGGGTGCGTCAGTATGGAGCGATAAGGTTTTTGACGGCCGCGCATCCCCTGTATCCGGTCGTATTCCGGCTAGCCAAACAGATCATTGTCCACGATTATCCGCTCAGCAGTCAGCTCGGTGTCGCCACTTGCCAGCACACCTTCTGATGGGTCGCTGATAACCATCTTGAAGTGTTCATGCCCCTCCGCACGATTATCATCGACCAGTGTGACCGCCAGTGTCAGCCATGTGTGGCCTGGCAGTAAAGTGGCGACACCGCTGGTGGCTATATAATCTTCCCCTGCTTTGGCGCTGCCATCACGGGTGTGATAATTGACACTGACAGATGTTGCTCTCGGTTTGTCTATCTGTAGTAAAAAATAGGCCACTTCAGTTTCAATGGGTCTGAAATCAATCGCAGGTGGCGCTTCCTGTCGTGTGATGATGCTGCCGTCACTCAGAGGCAGGTCGTTCAGAGTGAGGGTTTCATTATCGAAGCGAAACAGCTCAATCCCACTTAATGTATCGCTGCCATCGAGACCGGTGATGGTTATGTCGGTGTCCGTCTGAGCAAAGGTGTACTCGGCGCTGCTACCAGAAAAAACGGCGGTATCTTCGCCACCTCCGCCTTCGAGTTGATCATCACCGGCACCGCCGGTCAGGGTATTGTCCAGTGCATTGCCAATCAGTATATCGGCAGAAAATGTGCCGACGGCATGCTCGATATCGACGCCGAAGGCGATGGCAATATTATCGTTTGCCTGCTCTAGCTCGCCCTGGTATGTCATCTGACACAGGCCGATATCACT
The DNA here is from genome assembly GCA_024686055.1 of Neptuniibacter sp. Classification (GTDB taxonomy): domain Bacteria; phylum Pseudomonadota; class Gammaproteobacteria; order Pseudomonadales; family Balneatricaceae; genus Marinobacterium_C. Next base: position 3,979 of record JAIBDV010000202.1, on the reverse strand, counting down.
GAATGTACCTGGGTTCAGATCCAGTCGGGCACCGACCAGCTGGTTTGACAGGTTAATGGTATCGGTTCCGCCACCATCCCAGATTGTCATCAGTTCAGCACGAGTGCCAAAACTGTAGAGGGAGTCTCCTGCGCGGGTGCTCATATTCGCGCCATAAAGGTGCTGGATCGCCAGAATGTCATACAGCATCGGTGTTGTTGGCATGACGATGCGGCTCTCGTAATTATTATTATCTCCCTGTGTATAGGTGTAGCCCGCCGCAGTGCTGTCCGTGTATGACATCAGGGTATAGCCAGTATGATCCTGGCTGATATCTAACTCTGGAAAACCATTTTCAGCTTCAAAACTGTGTTTCAGGCCCAGTGCATGGCCTAACTCGTGGGACAGGGTATGTAAACCGAAGCTGCCTGCTGAGAACTCGGTGGTGTCGGGGTGCAACCAGATATCACCGCTCTCATCATCGGCAGTGAATATTCCCCTTGCTGAAAGGTTCTCGCCATAAGGCAGGTAGGCGTAGGCGGCGGTACCCTCTTCTACTTCGTGGCTGTAGGCAATACGGATATCACCGTAGAGCTGGCCATCAGGTATGCGGGTGAAGGTAATATCTGCGACGTCAGCCCAGCCCTGCAATGCTGTCTCAAATGACAGTACCTGACTGTTATTCAGGCTGTACCAGCCTGCATCGATTTCCGTTGTGTAACGCCAGGTCGAGGTGGCCGATGGGATGCTGTAACTCAGCTCAACTGAATTGACTATGCCGCTTCCACCCCATTTTACACCGCTGAGTAATGCGTCAATACGCTCATCATTACTTAATTCAACCAGTTGACCAATCATGTAAAGCCCTCCTTGTGCCGTTCCCTGGTTACAGGCTGGGGGCTAGTATAGCGATAAGCTCTGGAGGAGCATAATGTCACCGGGTCTCAATAAACGATGCTACTTTCCTGGTGTTGAATGATGGGCACATCGCTGCGCGCTTTTGCCCATCAGCCAGCCCGGTGAGGTTCAGTAGGCCGCCGTAAAGCGAACCTGATGGTGGCGAGGCTGTTCGGCTTCATCCAGCAGGACGACAGCAAGGTCTTCCATCGAAATGGTTGATACACCCTGATCATCTACGACTAACTTATCCATTCCCAATCTGTATTTAGCTGTGCGTTCGCCTGCAATCAGCTTTGCTGCCGGGCTGAGGTAGGCCCAGTCGACGCGCTTCTCTGCCTGGCAGACAGTCTGCTGGTTGGCGCTGGCCTGTCCGATATGCCGTGCAGTAACCGGCAGGAAGGCGGCGTCTTCAACGACGGTTCTGCCGCCTGTGCCGGGAATAGCCAGGGTAGCGGCACCGCCGACGACGAGTAGCCGCACGCCGGTGTGTGCCAGTCCGTCCAGTATGGCCTGAGTGGTTGGGTCTACGGTATCACCGGGCTCTGGTCGCAGGGCTGAGATAACAACATCCTGGCCAGTGCTGATGCTGGCAACCGCCTGTGCATCACTTGCATCAGCGATTAATGCATTGGCGGAGTCCGGCAGTTCTTCAATGCGGGCCGGGTTACGAACGACAGCGGTGACATCATGGCCGCGAGACAGTGCTTCAGCGGTGATTCGACGGCCGACGTTGCCTGTTGCGCCTAATACGGTAATTTTCATGAGAGTCTGTTCCTGAGTTGTTTGGTCTGGGTAAGGCGCGTTGTTATGCGCTGGTCTGTGTTTTAGCCGCGGGTGCGACAGAGTGTTGCAGGGTTGATGTGTTTGTTCTGCCATAGCTTGCATCGCGTTTTAGCAGCAGCGCCATGCTGAGTACGACTAACAGGCTGCCGGGTAACCAGTGCCAGCTGATCTGCTGGGGCTGGCTGAAAAACAGCATCAGCATCGAGGTGAATGGCACCAGATAGCTGTAAGCCATGACGGCGGCGGGCGTCAGCACGGCGGTTGCACGTTGAGTCAGCCAGAAGGTCATGCCGCTGGAAAATACCCCCAGAAAGGCCAGTACCAGGATGTCCTGCAGGGTGAGGGCCAGGAGGCGTTGTGGCGCTTCTATGTTCAGTGCCAGCAGTCCCATGAGCACGCTACAAGTCAGCAGGCTCCAGAAGGTGCGCACATCAGCCCGCTGCGACAGCCAGCCCCGGTTTAATCCCCATTTACTCAGTACCGGGTAGAGTGCCGAGGCCAGGCAACCGATAAAGAAGGCGGCGTCGGCACGGCCGAGCTGGAGTGCGGCAAAGGTTCCGCCTGCTTCTGCCCAGGCCAGCGCCACAGCACCCACCGCGCCGAGGGTCAGGATTGCCAGTAGTGAAGCGGCCCGTTGCTCAACACCGGCCAGCCTGCCCAGCCCATAGGCCAGCAAAGGTACACTGACGTAGAGCGTTGCCATAGACAGTGCGCTGGTACGATGAGCCGCCCAGAACATGGTGCCGAAAAACCCCGCAAGGCAGAGGCCCATAAAGGCGTACAGTGCCAGCCCAGGCAGGCTCGGCCAGCCGCCAGGCCTGCCCCGCATCAATAGCACAATGGCCAGCGCGGCAATGGCAAAGCGGATGGCTGTCAGAAACAGCGGGGGGAGCCCTTCGCTCATCATGCCGACTGCCGGAAAAGAGAGTCCGACGATCAGCGCCCAGAGAAGCATCCCCTGGTGGGCGCGTTGTGTGCTGTGAAGTGTGTCAGCCATGGTGTATTACCTCGGGTGTTATCTGCTGCTGAGTCCATGGATCTACTGTATTGTGTTTCCACTGGATTGATAATTAGCTATTTTGTAAAATAACTGTTGAGTTCAAGTTGACTATTGGGGTGCTGATGGACGAGTTTAGTGCGATTCCGGTGTTTGTGGCGGTTGTCGAGAACGGTGGCTTTTCTGCGGCAGCGCGTACGCTTGGGGTGTCTAAATCGGCGGTGAGCAAGCGTATCAATCAGCTTGAAAAACAGCTTGGGGTTCGTCTGTTGTACCGTACAACCCGCAAACTCAGCCTGACCGAGGCCGGGGAGCGGTACTTCGAGCATGCTGCCCGCGCATTACAGGCCGCAGCCCAGGCAGAAGATGCGGTGGCGGAGTTACAGGGTGACCCCCAGGGGACGCTGAAAATCTGCGCGCCGATGTCGTTTGGTCGGCTGCATGTGGCACCGCTGATTCCTAAGCTGTTAAAACGCTATCCGCAACTGCAGGTCGAGCTGGTGATGGACGACAGAACGACGGACCTGGTGGCGGCGGGGTTTGATATCGCTATCCGTTCAGGAAAACTTGCCGACTCGACTCTGGTTGCCCGCAAGCTGGCCCCCCTGCGACAGGTACTGTGTGCGTCCCCCGAGTATATAGAGTGCTACGGACAGCCAGAGACACCAGCGGAACTGGCTGAACATAACTGCATACTGTTCAGTTACTCCAGCGATGCTAATAAGTGGACGCTGTGTGGCGAGGGTGAGCCAGAGATTATTCAGGTGTCGGGCAATTATCGGGTTAACAACAGCGAGGCATTACTGGAAGCCTTAAAAGCAGGTATCGGCATTGGCCGTTTGCCTACCTTCGTGGCTGGCCCGGATCTTGAATCAGGCCGACTGGTGCGGCTGTTTGAGCCCTGGCAGATCCCTGAACAGATGTTTTATGCGGTCTTTCCTGAACGACGTTATCTGCCAGCCAAAGTGCGCGTATTTCTGGAGTTCGCTATTGAGCATTTTGGTGGGGATCAGCCGTACTGGGATAAATAGTCTTACTTATATCGTTCGTTCAGTGAGTAGGATGGGCAAAAGAGCGAAGCGATGTGCCCATCATTTTATGTACAGAGCGCCGTGGCGGTGATTAGATCGAGCCTCAGTAAGCCCCCTGGCTATAGATCAGTTCATAGCTGTGGCTGTAAATTTCCAGAATGTTACCGAACGGGTCTTCCATGTAGATCATGCGGAACGGTTTTTCACCCGGATAGTAGTAACGTGGTTTCTCCATTCGTTTTTTCCCGCCTGCGGCGACGATCTTCTCAGCCAGCTCTTCTACATTCGG
>JAIBDV010000346.1 GCA_024686055.1 Neptuniibacter sp. | reverse complement strand
TCGATCGGCGGCAGGTTTTCCAGGGCAATGCCCGGCTTATGAATCCGTTTGGGGCCGATAAACGATAACGGGCTGGTGCGCTGGGAGAACACCGGATCGGTCAGAATATTGAAGCCGCCCGTCTGAATCAAAAAACTGGCATGGTTAATAAAGGTAATACGCGCAGGCCCATGGTCCACGTTTTCCAGCGGAGATTTATCATCAGCAGCATCAACCTGCTCGGGCCATTCAGCCCGTGGCGTATCACTGGTCAGGCCTGCCCAGGCGATCTCCCAGAATGAGTGCATTTTTACCGGATTGACGTTCTGGAACACGCCATCCTTATAATGTTCAGACCGTTCTTTTTGATCGATACCGGCAGTGCCACAGGAAACCAGCAACATAGCTGCCAGCAAAAGCACCAACTGTTTCATTGTTCAGATCCTGTATCAGCACTGCTCAGGTACGGCGCGATTAACCATTCCAGCTGTTCCCAGAGCACCCCGGCCTGATCTTCATCCTGGCCCGGATCATCGTCCGCCAGATCAACAAGGCCGAACACATTGTGCCAGTAAGCACCACGGGGCAGCTGCTGGGTTGCAGCAATCAGCGCGGCCTGAGCACCCGCCTGTTCATCAATCAGAAGTTTCCCCCGCAGCCAGCCCGCTAAACCGCCTTTTGCCCCGGCAAAGCCACTGGCAACCACGCCAGGGTGAATGGCGATGGCAGTCAAGTGCGGGAAGTGCCAGCTCAGTTCTGAAACCTGCCACAGGTTACCCAGCTTGCTTCTGGCATAGGTTCGGGCTGGCGAATCAAACGGGAGATCCTTGGAGCAGTGCTCCGCTGAGCGGTAGATATCACCGGTGGTGATAATCAGCCTGGCATCCGGGGCCAGCAATCCGCGCTGTATCAGCAGCCGATACAGCAGGTGATGGCCTGCAACATTAACCGCAAAGGTCTTCTCCAGCCCACTGCTGGAGAATTCATTCTGCGACATCAGCACACCGGAATTGCAGATCAGAATATCGACTGGCGCGGTGTCGAGCTGGTTAACGGCATCCACAACGGTACTGAACTGGGCAAGGTCAGCAGTCAGTTCGGTGATGCCCGGCACCCGCGCGCTCCCCTGTGACCGCCCCCGGGACATCGTGGTGACCAGAGCACCACGCTCAAGCAGCCCCCGCGTCACAAACTCCCCGACGCCTGCGGTTCCACCGGTAATCAGCACCCGTTTACCATCCAGTCGCGGTAATGGCGGACAGACCCTGCTACGCCCTCTCTGGCACACAATGCCAGAGAATATGCGCAACAGCGTATTAGCCGGCGGCCGACGGGGGGCCAGGTCAAGCGCGCTGCCAGCAAAGTCTCGCTGTGCTTCGGTGTGCTCATCTGTAATCACGGAATGATTCCTGAAATTGACATTGGAATGACAAAAAACAATAATTGTCATTATTGTAAAAGTCAATAATCGATGCCCCATGCAGGAGAACCCTCGATGACCGTTAATAATTTGATTACCCTGGTATTTACGACCGCACTTAGCTCAGCTGTGTCAGCCAGTGAGGGCTACCAGTATTTGCAACTGGTCGACAGGCTGGATCGCCCCTCAGATGGTTATTGCTTTGATGTACAGGGCGTCGTCGGGCACTTCCGGGCGGACAAACCACTGGTAGCTCACAACTGTAAACCAGGGGCAGCGCCGGATGGATTGCTTCAGCACACCGCAGACAATCGGTTGTACTTTCCGGCGTTTGATCAGTGTGTTACCACGATGGGAACCGGTACTTCGGTGTTACGTGGTACCAGCCTGATGATGAAGCCCTGTGTTGAGCAAGGTATTTTTGCCAGCACCGCCAGCCAGAAAATATTTGAATTCAACGACAGAAAGCAGCTGCAAATGGTCGGCACCGGCTATTGCGTGGTGGTTGGCGAGGAGTCAGCTCGCACCCTCAGCCCGGTCGATCGCTGGCGTCCCCTGTATATGGATCACTGCACGGCCGTGCCTCTGGGTCGCTCCCAGTGGCAGTTTGTATCTCCTTGATTCTACAAGGTAGATCATCATCAATCGGGGCCGACTCAGCAGTGAAGCGAGGGCGTATGTGATACCATCGGCGGTGATTAAAATAGACCCGGTCATCAGCGTCGATCCCCCAACTATGCTTACTAAAGAACAGATACTGGACGCAGCAGAGGCTGTATTACGCAAATACGGGCCCCGTAAAACCACCGTCGTGGATGTTGCCCGTGCCCTGGGTGTCAGCCACGGTACGGTATACCGACACTTTGCGACCAAGGCTGCGTTACATGAAGCGATTACCAGCCGATGGGTAGAGCGGGTCACCGCGCCACTGGATGATATTGCGAATAAATCCACCAGCCCGGGGGCACGCCTGAGGGAGTGGTTTGAGACGCTGATGGAGATCAAGCAACGCAAAGTCCACGATGACCCGGAAATGTTTGAGTCCTATTCACTGCTCGCACAGAAAGTGCCGGATCACATCGTTTTTTCCCACCTGGCAGTAATGATCAGCCAGATCAGCCGGATTTTGCAGGACGGTGTCGATGAGAGCGCATTTGACGTCGCCGACTGTGATGCCACAGCCCGCAGCCTGTTCGACGCAACACTGCGCTACCACCACCCACTCCACGTTAAAGAGTGGAGCAGCACACAGATCAAAGAAGAGTTTGATGCACTGTTTACCCTGCTGGAACGGGCGATTGAAAAGCGCCAGTAACGCAGCCAGCAGCGGGCCGGAAAACCCGACAGTGATCACTAACCATCAGCCAGCTCCGCAGCCAGAAAGTCATACACATAGCGAATCCGTCGATTAGTACGCAGCTCCTGATGCACCACCAGCCAGAGTTCAATATCGAAGGGGTCAGTCTCCGGTAGCACACGGCAGACAGACGGTTCCATATCCCCAATATCATCCGGCATGATACCAATGCCCGCACCCTGCTTTACCAGCTCCCACTGCACCAGATGGTTGGCGGTGGTGATGGGGAAGCTGCGCCGGGTCAGTTGCAAGCCAAAGCACCGCATTGCCTCTATGTAGCCAGCAACATCGGCAAAGCCTATAAACTCCGCCGCGTTTACTTCAGCCGGAGTTGTCGGGTTGCCCTGCCGGGCCAGGTAGTCCGGCGTGGCATACATCCGGGCGTGCTGGTTTGTCAGTTTCCTGATAATCAGCTCCGGCTGGCTCGGCCGAAACGCACGGATGGCAATGTCGGCTTCACGCCGGTTCAGATCAGACACCTGATTGGAGGCAACCAGCTCGATCTGAATGCCAGGTGCTTCTTTTTGCAGTTTCTGGATCAGTGGCGTCAGGGTGAAAGCAGCGGTCACTTCGGAGGCCGAAATACACACTGTACCTTCCAGCGATTCACTTTGCCCCAGTGCTGTCAGCGAAAGGCGGCTGGCTGCCTCTCCCATCTCCCTTACCTGCTCCAGCAATGCCTGGCCACTATCCGTCAAGGCCAGCCCTTTACCTGCCCGCTCAAACAGAGTGACGCCCAGCTCCTCTTCCAGCGCGCTGACCTGTCGGCCCAGCGTAGGCTGGCTCAATTCCAGTGCGCGAGCTGCTGCCGACAGAGAGCCCTCTTCAGCGGTTACCAGAAACGCCCTTGCTTTATTCCAGTCAAACTTTACTGATCGCCAGTCCATACAAATACGCATAAGTTAAATACAGAATCGTGCATTCTATTCATAAAGCCGCCTTGCTAGCATTCAATTTTGCAGAACAACCATACCCTTGTATATAAACATACGGGATGTCGACCAATACCCCGGTGTTTCAGGCATCGTTTTCCTGTACTCGCCAAAGCGTCTTTGCAGGTTTTATAAAGGATTTAACCAT
>JAIBDV010000085.1 GCA_024686055.1 Neptuniibacter sp. | reverse complement strand
GCCGTCAGCCAGTATGAGGTCTACATGGCCACTAAACTGACCGGCGCAGACACCCGCTTTCTGCCCTTTAACAAAGGCACCCTGGCCGGCGGTGCAGGCAATGAAACCCCGGAAGATCTCTACCAGTACGCCACCGATTACCTGTGGAATGAGGTACTGAGGCCAGACAATCTGCTGAATATTATTGGCCGTTTTATCCATCTGCAGATTGAAGAAAAAGAAGACGCCGAGGGGCGTAAATCGAAAAAAGAAGCGCTGATCTTCCCCCGTTACCATCAGTGGGATGTGGTGCGAAAGCTGATTGCCGCCGTGGATGAGGAAGGCACCGGCCACCGTTATCTGGTGCAACATAGCGCCGGTTCGGGCAAGTCCAACTCCATCGCCTGGACCGCCCATCAGCTCTCTACCCTGCATGATGAACAAGGCAACAAGCGGTTTGACTCGGTAATTGTCGTCACCGACCGCACCGTGCTGGATGATCAGCTGCAAGACACCATTTATCAGTTCGACCATGTGTCAGGCGCGGTCGGGCGTATCAATCGCAACAGCAGTGATGGCAGTAAATCCGAGCAGCTGGCCACGGCACTGGAAACGGCCCAGCCGATTATTATCGTCACCATTCAGACGTTCCCCTACGTGCTGGAAGCGATTGAAAACAGCGCCCAGCTGCGGGCGCGGCATTTTGCCGTAATCGCCGATGAAGCCCACTCGTCCCAGACCGGCAGCACCGCCCAGAAGCTGAAAGAAACGCTGATGGTGGAAGGCGCTGCCAAAGATGCCGAGCGCGACGCCATGAATACAGCACTGTCCAGTGACGAACGTATGCACGCCGCTGTTGAGGCCCGCAAACATAACAGCAATCTGAATTACTACGCCTTTACCGCCACCCCCAAGGCGAAAACGATAGAGCTGTTTGGCCGCCTGCCCAACCCGAATGAAGCCCCCTCGAAACAGAACCTGCCGCAGCCGTTTCATGTGTACAGCATGCGCCAGGCCATTGAAGAAGGGTTTATTCTGGATGTGCTGCAGAACTACACCAACTACAAAGCCGCCTGGCAGCTGGCACAGAACATTGCCGGGGCCGACGATGAAGTTGACAGTAAGCGGGCCAAAGTCAAACTGAACCGCTGGGTACGGTTGCATGAATACAATATTGCCCAGAAAGTGAAAGTGATTGTCGAGCACTATAAACAGCATGTGATGCATCTGCTGGCGGGCCAGGCCAAGGCGATGGTGGTGACCAGCTCCCGCAAGGAAGCGGTGCGCTATAAGCTGGCATTCGATGCCTACCTGGCCGAGAACAACAGCCGTGTAGCGGTGATGGTGGCGTTTTCCGGTGAGGTTGCCTTTGACGAAAACGACCCGGACAGCAGCGCCCTGCTGGAACAGAAGTTCACCGAAAAGAACATGAACCCCGGCCTGAAAGGGCGGGAAATGCGCAAGGCGTTTGACAGTGATGATTACCAGATCATGCTGGTTGCCAATAAATTCCAGACCGGTTTCGACCAGCCCAAGCTGTGCGCCATGTACGTAGACAAGCCGCTGGGCGGCGTAGAGTGTGTGCAAACGCTGTCACGCCTGAACCGTACCTACCCTGGCAAGGCGGAGTGCGGCACCTTTATCCTGGATTTCGTCAATGAACCGGCTGATATCCGCGACGCCTTCCAGCCCTACTTTCAAACAGCCGAACTGGCCGATGTGTCCGACCCGGACAAGCTGTTCGACCTGGAACAGAAACTGCGCAGCAGCGGTATCTTCCATGATCATGAAGTGGAGCAGTTCTGTCAGGCCTACCTGACGAAAAACCGCAGCAATGCCGCCGTCAGCAATATCTGTAAACCGGCGGTAGAGCGCTGGCAGAAACGCTACAGCAGCGCAGTGGATGCCTTTATCAAAGAGAAGGTAATCTTCGAGCACAGTAAAAAATCAGCCGATCCGGTGCTGATCGCCAATGCCGAAACCAGGCTGAAAGAGTGCAAACAGGAAAAAGACCGGCTGGAAGTGTTCAAAAAAGACCTGGGCAGCTTCACCCGCTTCTATGAATTTATGTCACAGATTGTCGATTACGACGACACCGGGCTGGAAAAGCTCAGCCTGTTCGCCCGCTACCTGCGCCCGCTATTAAAAGAAAAGCTCCAGCAGGAAGATGAAATTGATCTGACCAATATCGGCATGAGCCACTACCGACTGTCGAAAATCCGCCAGCAGGCACTTCAGCTGCAGGAAGACAACGGCCAGTACGGTGATGAATACAAACTCAAACCCGGCAGTGATCTGGGCAGTGGCAGTGCCAAAGATCGCAAAGAGGAATTGTTGTCACAGATTCTGGCCCGGCTGAATGAGATGTTTATCACCGATAATCTGACCGATGGCGATATGGTCAGCTTTCTCTACACCGCCACCAGCAAAGTGACCGAGAACAGCGCCGTGATGAAGCAGGTTGAGAACAACAGTGCCGATCAGGCTCTGCTGGGGGATTTCCCGGAGGCATTTGATCAAGCGGTGATGGAAAGCGATGAAGCCCACCAGGATATGATGCTGCAGTATATGTCTAACCCGGAGCTGGAAAAAAACATCCGCCTGCTGGCCTTTGATCTGATCAAACGCTTCGGGGCAAACCTGCCTCAGCAGTATTGCTGAACATCCGGCATCATCGTGAGCGCCACAGCGTATTGTGAGCACTTACCCACCCACACCGCCGAATCGGGTTACGGTTAATTGTGAAGAGGACGGATTTTCCAGTTGGCTGGCAAACGCAAGAACGGCGACCCTGATCAGGAGTCGCCGTTCGTTTTACCCGTGCTGACGCAGCGCTCAGCAGCTGTACTGCTCGCGCTCAATACCGTATTTTTCGATCAGCCGGGCGAAAGAGCGACGCTCCTTCCCCGCCAGCCGGGCGGCCTGGGAAATATTGCCCTGGCACTGGGTCAGTACCCGGTCCAGATAGTTCTGTTCAAAACGGGCAATCGCCTGAGTCTTCTCATCGTTAAACGAGGCGATATCGGCCGCTGCGGCCGTACCATCCGACAACGGCTCATCTGGCTGTTCAGCTGCCACAGGCACGCGCGATTCTGCAATAACAAGTTCCGGCAGTCCCTTCACCTGCGGCGCATGAATCGTCCGGCCCGGGCTAAGTACATGGAGTTTATGCAGATAGTTTTCCAGCTCGCGAATATTACCCGGCCAGTGATAGGTTTCCATCCAGGCCATGGTGTCTGTCGACAGATATTTAACCGGCTGGGCATAGTTTCGACTGAGCCGGTCGAGAAAGTAACTGGCCAGAATCGCAATATCTTCCACCCGCTCGCGCAAGGGCGGAATATCCACGCCCAGGATATCCAGCCGGTAAAAAAGATCTTCGCGAAACAGCCGCTCGCTGATCAATTTATCGATCGGCTGATTAGTCGCGGCAATAATACGCACATCGGCTTTCAGGGTTTTTTCTGCTCCCAGCGGACGATATTCATGGTCCTGCAAAAAACGCAACAGCATCACTTGCGCTTTAGGTGACAGACTATCCAGCTCATCGAGAAATAATGTACCTCGCGCCGCCTGCTGCACCAGGCCCGAGCGACGCTGTTTGGCATCAGTAAATGCCCCTCGCTCATAGCCAAACAGCTCGGCGATAAACAGATCGTCATTATAGGCACCACAGTTTACCGGCACAAAGGGCCCGTTCTGGCGCTCACCCAAGTAATGCAACGCTCGGGCAGCCACTTCTTTACCGGTGCCAGTTTCACCTTTAATCAGTACCGGCGCATCAAACTTTGATATCTGCTTAAGTACATCCACCAGCTGGGTGAATGCAGGGCCTGCACCCGCCATATTCAATTCAATCGGCAGTGGCGCAGGCGGCTTGTAATACCACTGACTGATTTCACGTGTCAGTGTTGGCGTACAACCGGACCAGCAGATGACATCGCCCGTTATACCTGCTGCTGCCTGGCTATCAAAACAGATCACCAGATCAGCAATGTCCGGCGATGATGGCTCAGGCTGGCCATAGCCGATCACCTGTACATACAGTCCTTGCAAGGCAGATGAGTGCTGCTTCGTTTCTTCTCTGACCAGAATACCTGCCGCTTCAAATGCAGGCAGCACCTGTTGCCGCTCGATCTCGGAGCTGAAAAAATCAACATGTACGATCAGAAAATCCATTATTATCCCTTGATACACTAGGCATTAGTATTCACACAGCAACCGCAGATAAAGCTAAATTAGTTCGATCTAATTAAATTCTGCCTGACGTGTAGTTTCATACCTGAAAACCACTGAAAAATGGGTCCGTCTAACAATTTAGAACTCTTAACCCGTGACAACATCTCTGATACATACGACCAATCAATGACATTTACGACCACGAGTAATAGTATTTTATTGATTTTGATTCATTCTGCAAATGTTTATTCAATATTACCTATAATAATCTTTCGTGCTACCAGGTAAAGCACTATTGCATCAGACTTTTGGTTGACAAATAAACCGGACAACCGCCCTGGCTCATATAATTCAATCAGCATTACCCTGCCATGGATAAATACTTACCATAGGTAAAAATAAACATTAGTGATGGTCGGGAAAGTAAATTTATTGAAAATACTGCCGACACCTCGAAACAGAAACTCTAACAAAGAGATTGTGTAAAAATGTGAAGGAAGTATGGAGAATAACGCAGGCGTGAAGTCACAAAAGTATTCACAGTATTTGAGTATCATTTTTATTTGCATGTTTTATCAACACGGCCAATTAAACTAAATAACTCTGCAGCCTATACCAGGCGGCAATTATAAAAATCAATATTAAAGTTATCCACATTTTTAGCAAAAAATGGCGGCGGAAGTTACCCACAATATTCATATTAATTTAAAATTTTGCCAACCAAAAGAAAGCCTCAGCAGGATAAAAGGACAAAATAGCGCGTCCAGCCAGACCCTGCCGCTGACAGAGCAGGCTGCTCCCCTGCCCTGCATTCACAGCGTGGTTCAATACGGGCCAGTGGTCCGCGCTCGGGTACTCCACCCAACGTTCACCAGATCAGCGCTGCGCCAGTACAGCCACCGTCAAGGCCGTGGATAATGAGGGTTCCTGCTGTACCAGCTCAGCCAGTTGCTGTAGCCGCGTCACGCCAATCTGACCGGTCAGCGCATAGCCCATCTCGCCCTGAGTCCAGCTCAAGGTTGTCAGGCTCTGTTGCTGTTGTGGCGGCAACTGCGTTCTGGCTTGCCACTCACCCCGGCGGATATACAGCGTTACCCGCTCTCCTGCGTCATCCTGATACATAAACTGGACGGCCATCCGATTCGTCGAAGGCAGTAACCGGCCACCGAGCAGACTGAACTGCTGGGCCTGTAACGATGGCGCGACAATCCGCCGTTGCATCCGACTGGATACCCAGCGCTGCAAGTCCACAACCTGGTTCGCTCCCAGCTCGACTGGCCTGCCAGGGTCAGAGGCGTACATCTGATGGGCATACTGCGCGGGCGCTGTCAGCTGCTGCTGTACCACCGACACCGGTTGCAGCTGCAGATCTCTGGCCAGCCAGCCGGCACTGGCCGTTGCCACCATCAATAACACCGCCGCCGCTGCACGCCAGCCAGCAGCCAGCTGACGGCGCCCGGCGGGGGCGGCAAGCGGCAGCGCTAACGGCTGATATAGCTGCTGAATATCCACCACCTGCTGCTGCCAGTCGCGGACCTGTTCAGCATCGACCGGGTGGGTCGATAGCCATTGCTCAACTTCTCTGCGGCGCTGCTCGCCAAGCTGGTTATCCACGTATGAATGCAGATCATGCTCAGTAACCGGCTGGTTTTGTGTCTTCATTTTACTCGCCTCAACATTCGCCCGGGTTTTGGCTCACGGGCCAGCCCGCTGCGTAGCTGTTCTCGTGCCCGGTGTAAGCGTGACATCACCGTGCCTTCAGCAATATTCAGTACCTGCGCCACCGTTCGATAAGGCATCCCTTCCAGGGTCACCAGCAACAGGACTTCACGCTGCTCGAGCGTCAGTTGTTGCAACGCACGCTCCAGTTCCGCCAGTCGCTGATCCTGCTCTGCGTCAGCCACCGACAACAGCGGCTCGGCCAGTGATTCAAGTGGATACAGCTCCGGCTGGCGGCCTGAACGACGGTGTTCAGATATATGCAGATTGTGCATCACCGTGAACAGCCAGGCCCGCAAATCGGTATCTGGCTGCCACTGACCCAGCCGCTCCAGTGCATGGGCCAGGCTCTCCTGTAACAGATCTTCCGCTGCTACAGTATTACCCGTGAGCGCCCGTGCGTAGCGCCGCAGACGAGGGATCTGTTCCACCACCTGGTCACGGACGCGGCTCTGCTTTCGGAATGGGTTAAACATGTCAGGGCAGCGGTGCAGGCGTGGTGAATACCCAATCCTGCGACGGCGCCTTCACAACGGTGTGACAACTGATGCACGCTTGCTGCGCGTCGGCCTGATCGCTCCATGGCTTCTGTTCCTTTCCCAGCCAGCGTGCCCATCCCCAGCCCGTTCCGTTGGTGTATTTTTTCGGGTCTTTGAGCATAAATTCCGCATGGACAAAGGTTTTCGGCGATATCGCCGCTGGCCAGTATTTTTCTTCGGTCTGTTTCCACACCAGTTTGCCCAGAATCGTCCCGGTTGGCCAGGGCGCTGTCTGCCCTTCTCGAGCGGCTTTAACCGCTATCTCATTGCCAATGATGGCACGCAGGGTGTTGTTATCTACCCGATGGGACACCGAAATTACCGGCCAGTCCTTATAGCCCTCAGGCAATTCAATACCATTGGGCGAAGGCTTAACGTCAGCCGCCTGCAGATGTGGTGCCGAAAGGAGGCTCAGCAGTGTCAGCGCCGTCGAAAGTGTGGTTGTGGGTCGCATTATATGTCCTGTCTATCCGTCATTAATCGGTTACGTCTATACAGGTAAACGCTGTAGCTCGCCGTTTATTCCATCAGCTGCCGATTTTTCTGCACTTTTCTGCAAATTCAGGCCATTGCCCACCACTTAACGAAAACCTCTCGTCTGAAACCGCCAGACTGGTCGGCACTTTCGCCGCGCTGGATCAACTCTTTTGTAACCCGGTCTGTCTACAATAGCGCCCCTCAGTCAGTAACTGATTTTTTGTAACATTCGATTTTGTGCCATTCAGGGAGACAGTATGGCCCGCTCTGTTGTATCGCTACTGTTATCACTGCTGCTTGCAGTGCTTATTTATACCCTGCTACCGGTCGCTCAGGATGTCCGGCTTGGTCTGGCTTTACTCTGCCTGATCGGCCTGTTCTGGATGACGGAAACCTTTCATGTCAGCGTCACCGCATTGCTGGTTCCCCTGCTCGCTGTGCTCAGCGGCACCTTTGATGTCAAAGAAGCTTTTTCACAGTTTGCCAATCCGATCATTTTTCTGTTCCTGGGCGGCTTTGCACTCGCCGCTGCCATGCGTGAGCAAAAACTGGATCAACGTATCGCCGGAATCGTCCTGGGTATGGCCAAAGGCCGGCTGGGATACGCCTGTACCCTGCTGTTTCTGACCACCGGTTTTTTGTCGATGTGGATCTCCAATACCGCCACAGCCGCGATGATGCTGCCACTGGCACTGGGTATGCTCAGTCATATTCGCTATGAAGAACAGCCGCGGACCTACTGGTTTGTACTGCTGGGGATTGCTTATAGTGCCAACATTGGTGGTATCGGCACGCTGGTCGGCAGTCCACCTAATGTCATTGCAGCCGCAGCGGTAGGATTCAGCTTTGCTGACTGGGCCCGCTTTGGCATTCCGATTGTACTGGTGGTGCTGCCACTGGCACTGCTGATTTTGCGGCTGCTATTCAAACCCCAGCTCGATACCCGGATTGAACTGCCTGCAGCACCTGGCGCGATGACTTTGCAACAATGGCTGACGCTACTGGTGTTTGTGCTGACGGTTGCCTGCTGGTTATTCAGCAAACCTCTGGCGGGCTTCGTCGGCGTAGATAAAGGTTTTGACTCTCTGGTCGCACTGAGCGCCGTCTTGCTGCTATGCGGTATGCGATTGACCCAATGGACCAACATTCAGAACTCGACCGACTGGGGTGTGTTAATGCTGTTTGGCGGCGGCCTGACCCTGTCTGCGATGCTCAAAGCGACCGGCACCAGTGTGTTCCTGGCTCAGGCCATTACGGATTTGCTGCAAGGGGCACCGTTATTGCTGTTTTTATTGGCCGTAACACTGTTTGTGGTAATGCTGACGGAGGTCACCAGTAATACTGCCAGTAGCGCCCTGCTGGTGCCGGTGTTTGTCTCCATTGCCGATGCCATGGGGCTACCAGCCCCGGTATTAGCTGCACTGATTGCCATTGCGGCCTCCTGTGCCTTTATGCTGCCCGTTGCCACACCGCCCAACGCCATTGTTTTTGGCTCCGGCTATCTGCAGCAAAAACAGATGATGCGCGCCGGAGCCACCATGCATGCCTGTATGGTGACACTGATCGGCACCGGTGCCTGGCTGATACTTTAAACACCATCACCGGTTACAGAGCACTAAATGAAAAAAGCCTCACCCTGGGGTGAGGCAAAACTGAGCACATTTCGATCGGTCCGCTTACCCCATCAATGCAGGGTCCTTATTGCTGTGCTGCAACTTGAATCGTGACATCTGCTGCTGCAACGAAGTCGCCAGCTCATTCAACTGATTAGCCGCAGCACTGGTTTCATCCACCATCTGGGCGTTTTTCTGGGTGTTACTATCCATCGAGTTAATCGCAGCCGTCAGTGAACTAATCCCCTGTGACTGCTCCTGACTGGCCGAGGTGATCTCAGCTACCCGTTCAGCCACCGCATTAATCTGACCGGTAATCTGCTCCAGTGATTCACTTGAGCTCATCACCTGCTGAGTACCCGCATCGATTTTAGCGACAGAGTTGCTGATCAAATCATTGATTTTTCGCGCCGATTCCGCAGATTTCTGCGCCAGCACTCGAACTTCACTGGCGACTACGGCAAAGCCTCGACCATTCTCACCCGCCCGCGCCGCTTCGACGGCAGCATTCAATGCCAGCAAATTGGTCTGGAAGGCGATGGAGTCAATCAGGCCAGTAATCTCTTCAATCTCTTTGCTGGAAGACTGCATTTCACGCATCGCACTCAGGGCTTCGCGCATAATATCGCTACCCTCTTCCGCTTTAACCCGCGCAGTTTCAGCGATGGTACTGGCACTGGTGGAGTTTTCCGCATTCTGTTTAACCGTCGCGGCCATCTCCTCGGTACTCGCCGCAGTCTCCTCCAGCGCGGCGGCCTGACTCTGGGTACGGTCAGACAGGTTAGCGCTGCCAGTAGCAACTTTACTGGCTGACCCTGCCACCTGATCGGCAGACTGACGGATCTGTGACACAGTATTACGGGTGTTTTCAACACTCAGGTTCAGTGAGTCCTTGAGCACCTCAAGTGCACCTTTATAGTTACCACTGATAGTTTGAGAGAGGTCGCTCTCGCTCTGT